>CALSAT010000206.1:0-7061 GCA_943372905.1 Bacteroides fragilis
AAAGAAAACGGGTTTTACCACTGTGGCAATGATGACCCCTGGGAACATCATTTTCAGGAAAATAATTATCAACCGGCAACAGTACTGAATGAAGCTGATTTTGAAAAGGCAGTTCGTTCAAGTTCATTTATCAAACTGGCAAAAAAAATCCCATTGGAAAAATGGGAAGAAGCAGATACTATCCTGCTGGCTTATTTTAAGGAGATATCCAACATCATTGCGGATTAATTGCCCAGGCGGTGAAAAAGCTCTTTCACCTGGTAATCCCATAAGCGGCTTTGATCTTTGATATCTTTTTTCTCTGCAAAATCCTTTATTACCAAAATGGTCTGGTTAGTGATCTCAGATTTTTCTATGCTGAACTCAAAGTATTCCTCCTTGGGTGCTGTCTGCCAGTGAAAACGGATAAATTTATCCTGTTCACTTTCTACCAGGTCAGCCTTTTCAAAAGAACCGCTCCAGCCAAAATAAAAGATATTGTCTCTTTCGTCAACCTTGTCGGCAAACCATTCACCCAGCCCTGCCGGGGTGGATAGGAATTCATACAATATGGATGGCGAGCAGCGTACCGGGAACTCTAAAGTGTATAATTGTTTACTCATCTTTCTCGTCTATAATTCATTGCGATAGTTGCAATAATAGAAAATAAATCATTGCGGCAAAATAATTTATGGTTTATTTTTCCTCTTATTTGAAATCTTTACCTGATCTGCAAAATAAATGCTATATGAAAACGTTAAGAAGATGCCAAAATTTATTTGGCTAACAGTGGTAATTTATATAAATTGCCCTGACGTTCAATTCTTTCTGAACAACAAGGACATTGTGGTGGGTATTTTTAGAGTATAAAGTCGAACCGAACTTATAATTCTTTAACCCTTAAAATGCACCATTAAAACCATACCTATGAGCATGAGACAACTGAAGATCTCGAAGTCTATTACGAATCGGGAATCTCAAAGTTTAGAAAAGTATTTACAGGAGATCGGCAAAGTCGAGCTCATTTCCCCCGAAGAAGAGGTAAAATTAGCCACCCTTATCAAACAAGGATGCCAGAAGTCGCTTGACAGGCTGACCAAGGCCAACCTGCGTTTTGTGGTGTCTGTAGCCAAACAGTACCAAAACCAGGGGCTCTCGCTGCCCGACCTGATCAATGAGGGTAACCTGGGTTTGATCAAAGCGGCCCAGCGGTTCGATGAAACCCGCGGTTTCAAATTTATCTCCTATGCCGTTTGGTGGATTCGCCAGAGCATTTTACAGGCCCTTGCCGAGCAGTCAAGAATCGTCCGCCTGCCCCTCAACAAAGTCGGACTGACCAACCGGATTCAAAAAGCTTTCTCCCTTCTTGAACAACAATACGAAAGGGAACCCTCTGCAGAAGAGCTGGCCGATCTGCTCGAAATGGACATTGAGGAAGTATCAGCTACACTTGGTATCAATGCCCGCCACGTAAGCATGGATTCTCCTCTGTCTGACGGAGAAGAAAGCACCCTCATGGATGTGATGGAAAATGCTAATGCGGAAAAGACCGACGGGCAATTGGTGCATAACGAATCGCTGAAAACGGAGATCGACCGCTCTCTCAAAACCCTGACCGATCGCCAAAAAGAAGTGATCTGCTTCTTCTTTGGTATAGGGGTGGATCACCCCATGAGCCTTGAAGACATCGGGGAACGGTTCAGCCTCACCCGTGAAAGAGTACGGCAGATAAAAGATAAAGCTATCACCAAACTGAAAGCATCTAACAGGTGCAAGCTGCTTCGCACATATCTCGGAAGCTGATCAATAAACTAAAAGATTATACCTGACATAAAACTTTACATTTCTATCTTTGCAATTCTTTAAAAAAGTGAACATCAAATGTTCACTTTTTCTTTTCAAAACATTACCAGGCCGAGTTTGCCTTAGCCTGTTGAAAAAAATAATCACATGCACCCTTCGGCAAACTCAGGGTGACAGACGAAAATGAACCGAAGAACATGTTTAACTCACTACAGGAAAAATTAGAATCAGCCTTTAAGAACCTCAAAGGCCAGGGACGAATTACCGAACTCAATATCGCCACTACCGTAAAAGAGATTCGCCGGGCCCTGGTGGACGCTGACGTGAACTACAAAATAGCCAAAGAGTTTACTGATAAAGTAAAAGATAAAGCCATTGGTGAAAAGGTGATCAACGCTATTTCTCCCGGCCAGTTGATGACCAAGATCGTGAAGGATGAACTGGCCGAACTGATGGGCGGCCAGGAGGCCGTTTTCAATGCGAAAGGAAATCCGGCCGTAATCCTGATAGCCGGTTTGCAGGGTAGTGGTAAAACCACTTTCAGCGGCAAATTGGCCAACTTCCTGAAAACCAAAAAAGGCCTTTCCCCCCTGCTGGTGGCAGCGGATATTTACCGGCCTGCGGCGATGGAACAATTGCGGGTGCTGGGAGAACAGATCGGAGTGGATGTGCATATTGAATTGGAAAATAAAGACGCCGTCTCCATTGCCCAAAATGCAGTAAAAGAAGCCAGGAGCAAAAACAAGAATGTCGTTATCATAGATACTGCCGGCCGCCTGGCCGTAGATGAGGTGATGATGAATGAAGTGGCCAATGTAAAAAATGCTGTGAACCCGCAGGAGATACTGTTTGTGGTGGACAGCATGACCGGACAGGATGCAGTGAACACTGCCAAAGCCTTTAATGACAGGCTCGACTTTACCGGCGTGGTGCTTACTAAATTGGATGGTGATACAAGAGGCGGTGCAGCCATTTCTATAAAATACACCGTAGATAAGCCCATCAAATTCACCAGCAGTGGTGAAAAGATGGACACTCTTGATGTTTTCTATCCCGAACGAATGGCCCAACGTATCCTGGGTATGGGCGACATCACTTCATTGGTAGAAAGGGCCCAGGAACAGTTTAGCGAAGTGGAGGCCAAAAAACTGGAAGCCAAGATCCGCAAGAATAAATTTGACTTTGCTGACTTTAAGATCCAACTGGAGCAGATCAAAAAAATGGGTAATATGAAAGATATGCTGAGCATGATACCCGGCGTAGGCAGCAAAGTAAAAGATATGGACATCAATGATGATTCCTTTAAAGGCATTGAAGCCATGATCAACTCCATGACCCCGGCGGAAAGGGCAGACCCAGACCTGATAGATGGAAGTCGCAAAAAACGTATTGCCAAAGGCGCCGGCAAAGACATGACCGAGCTGAACAACTTCATGAAACAGTTTGAACAAATGCGGGCCATGATGAAGAATATGAACAAAATGGGAGCTTTTGGAAAGATGATGCCCGGAATGAAGAAATAGACCGAAAGTCTGTAAAACAGGAAGTCCGAAATAAGCGGTTGCTGGTTGTAAAATATCTCCACCTGCAGGGTGAAAAGAATAGCCGCTATGCCGCTTAATTGAGTGTCTCTCTGAATTCCCATGTTCAGAATTTCCGGCTTCTAAAAACAAAATCCGCATCTCCCAGTCATATTTTCCCCTATTTCTTCCCTATATTTGCCGTCCGGTTTCCACCGGAACTAACAATTATTGTTTAACGCTGTTAAATTTCTATTTATGTCAGCAAAAATCCGTCTTCAAAGACACGGGTCTAAAAAAAGACCTTTCTACTTCATCGTTATTGCCGATGCCCGGGCACCCCGTGATGGCAAATTCATTCAAAAATTAGGTACTTACAATCCCCTGACCGTTCCTGCTACTATTCAGCTGGACCGCCAGAAGGCTTTGGAGTGGCTGAACAAAGGTGCTACACCAACAGACACCGTTCGCCGTATCCTCAGCTTCAAAGGTGTTTTGTACCTGAAGCACTTGCTCCGTGGTGTGGGCCTGGGCCTTTTTGATGATGCAGCCGCTATGGAAAAGTTCACCAAGTGGAGTGCAGAACATGAAGCACAGATCAAAAAACGCCAGGAAGATGCCTACCGCAACAAAAGAGCCAGACGTCCGATGCCAGGTCGCAGACCTGAAAGAAGGACAGAAGGTGAAAGCGGTAGTGAAGGATAATTAAAGTCCGCATCCTGAAAGTTCATGAATCCTCTTCCGCTTAAAACGGGGGAGGATTTTTTGTTAGCACATGAATCCTATTCATGATAAGCTCCAGTTGCTCCAGCGTAAGACTGAGGTCTTTTTGTTTCCCGATCTCCCCGATTAGAGGCCGTAACCAATTTCGCAATACCCGGATGCTGAGACCTTAGGCGGTCGCCACCCGGCCTACGAAGCAGGCTTTGAGCAGAAGCACTATAGCCCCTTTTTCGATGATCGTTCCCCTACTACTGATTTGTTGCAATATAATAGATGGCGGAGGGCCGGGTTCCCATTAAGGCCCGTTAAGGCTCATTAAGGCCTGTTATTGACCATTAAAGGGGGGCAAATGCAATTAAGGTGCTGTCTGCAGGCAAGTAACAGGCAATGAAGAAGCAATGTAGAGGCAATGAACAATGGAGGCAGGGGCAGTAAGCAGGCAAGTAACGTGCAGGTAAGCGACCCAATAAAGACAGTACATAAGAATGCATTTCAAACTTTCGCAACACAGCCAACCTCTTTGGTAAAATATTTTTCTGTTGCTTATGCTGCTCCTAAACAAGAGGGATGGAAAATTCCCTTTATTGTAAAAGCTATAAGAAACCCTCTGGCGAAAATCTGAAATGTATCCATTTAACAGTAGCAAAGTGCCTGCCCATTCCTGTACATTTGCTTCAACAAGCAGTACAAACTTTTATCTGTTCACTTATATCTTTTATCCATTTGGCAGAGTATTTCAACACAGGAAAACTGGTAGCCGTTCATGGCCTTACCGGTGAGCTATTGCTTAAGCATGAGCTGGGAAAGAAAACTTCGCTGAAAGGGCTTCAGGCCATCTTCACTGAGGAAAAGAAAGGTTCCTTTCTGCCCTGGTTCATAGAAAGTGCCAAGATCAAATCCGACAGCGAAATTTATATCAAACTGGAAGGGGTGAATACCAGGGAGGCGGCGCTAAAACTCACTTCCAAACAAGTGTGGCTGCCAGAAGCAGATTTTAAAAAATTTGCTGCCAAAACAGCGCCTGCCAGTTTATTGGGATACATGATCATCAACAGCAATGAAACACTCGGAGAAATACTGGAGCTGATAGAACAACCACACCAGCTTCTTTGCCGGCTGGAAATAAAAGGAAAAGAAGTACTGATTCCCCTGCATGAAGAAACCCTGCAAAAAGTAGATCATAGGAAGAAACAAGTGCTGGTGGAGTTGCCGGATGGATTGCTGGATATTTATTTACAATAAAGTTTTTATTGAAAACGGACAATCCTGCATCTGGTAACAAAATTCAAGCATGTCAAAACTATACTCCTTCGGGCTAATTCTTATTGCTACTTTCCTGTACAGCTGCAAGCAAGAAAATTCAAGTAATACCCCGCCTGATAAAAAAGGATTTTCCTGGTTCGAATTAAGCTACAAAGGTGGCTGGATGGGGGAGCTTTCCTTCTGTGTTGATTCAAACAGGATTTTTTTCTTCCCTTCACTTATAAAACAAACAGACGGCGAAACGGTAAAATATGGATTGCTGCCTGACAGCATTTTCAAAAAGGTTGATACCCTTACAAGACAATTGAAAAGTATCCGGTCACTTAATCCGGACAGCAACTACTGTGATGATTGTGCCGAAGTATCAATAATGGCCATTACCCGCACTGACACCACCCGTGTTTTTATGGCAGGAGATATTAATGACCGTACCGGGAAGCTGATCGAACAACTGGAAGCGTATAAAAAATCATCAACCTTACATCAGCTTGCTGTTACTTATTTTTATCTTGCAACAATGAAAGATGTGTTGCCGCCAATACCTCCACGAATCTTCCAATAACGTTACTACAATTCACCATGTATTTTCAATTGGCAATTTTGCCAGCCGCATCTTCTTTGCATAATCATTGCTATTTCGATCTCACCTCCTCTTTCGTTTCGGCAGAAATAAGCAATGATCTGTCACAGAAAAGAAACTTAGTTGTTGATAGTTAAAAAAAATCTGGCAGCATATTGCCATCGTTGGGGCTTATTCAACAGGATTAATACTTCTTATTTTTACTTTTAGCGGCTACGGAGCTTTAACAGGTATCTTTACTTCGTAGTTATACTGCTTTTATAACTTTTTTTTATGGAAAACTGCTGTCAGCTCTTGCAAGTTCTACGACCACTAAGTATTTTCGCTTAGTATCCAACCCACTGAAAAATGATAAAATTCCGTACAGTGCTTGCCGCACTTTTGATTACAGCAACATGTAATTCTGTTTCAGCCCAATGCCCTTCTTCCGTTGGCCTTATAGGCACCCCTATGACAAGTTACCAGGGCTGCTACATGAAGGTAACCGATGCGATTCCAAATTCTGTTGTTTCAATTTATAATGCACAGGGTTTTGTTGCCCAAAGCGCAGCCAATTCTGCAGGTACTGCAATAATACCTTATCCCTGTACAGAAAATACTATTACACGCCTGTCATCCACTTATGCCGGTACTACGATCCAAACATGCGATGAGTACACATTTGCACCTATCGTTACACTGCCCGTTAAGCTAAGCTCTTTTACCGCAGCGCTGAACAGCAGCAAACAAGTAGTATTGAAGTGGGAAACCGTATTTGAAATTGCAAATGAACGGTTTGAAGTGCAAAAAAGTACAGATGGGTCTTCCTTCTCCACCATCACTTCCTTCAATAGCAGCGGAGACAGTTATAATATAAAGCAGTATTCCTACAACGATATTTCATTTTTTACCGGCGACATCGCATTCTACCGTCTCCGGCAGATCGATCAGAACAACCAGGTTACGTATTCCAAAACCATATATATTAACGATAAAGCTTCTGATGCGGGCGAGATCAGTTTATTTCCAAATCCGCTGAACGGATCTGGCAGTACGATCCAGTTGAAAGGTATGAGGGCAGGTGAGATCAGTTATGATAATCTCCGGATATGTGACCTTTCAGGAAAAAATATTTCTTACCGGATCATAGGTCCCAACTCGTTCGAGCCGCTGACAGCCCTCCAGAACGGTATCTACATTGTAAAAGTAAAAGA
>CALSAT010000207.1:0-7012 GCA_943372905.1 Bacteroides fragilis
GGACTATAATAAAGTGGCAAAAGCATCAAAGAAGAAAACACCTGTAAAGAAAGTAGCCCGGAAGAAATGAGGGCAGTTATTTGTGATATTGAAATTGAAACACTTCCCGGAAAGATCATCCGGGCTTTTACTGATGCTGAAATGCTGAAGGGATGGTGGGGAGTAGGAAAAAGTACAATTGACCTAAAGCCAGGCGGTATATATACATTGGCCTGAGGTATTTCAGAAAACGGAATAAAATATATTTCTACTGGTACAATAAAGGACCATGATAATGAAAGTATGTTGCACATAGGTGACTATATGTACCTGAGTGCGGAACGCCCTTTTCTGGGCCCACTAAGTTTAATAATAGAAGCGGCAGCTACTGCAAAAGGTGCTTCCCTTCACCTGCAGCAAGGTCCTTATCCTGAAAATATGGGTGAACACTGGGACTGGTATTATGAGGTGGTAAATGAAGCATGGCCAAAAGTGCTGACGGGTCTAAAAAAATATTTAGAGAATGAGGTTTGATCAAAAAGAAGCAATTAATATACTGGAACGAACACCGGTGATACTTAAAACATTGCTGGCGGGATTAAGTGAAGGATGGGTAATGAGCAATGAAGGGCCAGATACTTTTTCTCCGTATGATGTAGTGGGTCATTTAATATACGGAGAGAAAACAGACTGGGTGCCAAGGACAAAAATCATCCTGGAGTTTGGTGCTTCAAAACCGTTTGAGCCCTGGGACAGATTTGCGCAATATGAAGAAAGCAGAAAGAAAACAATAGAACAATTGCTGGATGAGTTTGAGATAATTCGAAAAGAAAATCTTGTTTGGTTTAGTTCACTCGCCCTATCAGAAAAGGACCTGGAGAAAAAAGGGATACATCCTGTACTTGGTGAGGTTACCCTTCGGCATCTTCTTGCCACTTGGGTGGTGCATGATCTGACACATATTGCTCAGATAACCAGAGTAATGGCCAAACAATACAAAGAAGAGATGGGGCCGTGGCCGGTATTTTTTCGTATTTTGAATTTCTAAATAAATAGTTATGCAGTCGAAAGCAACTACAGTAGATCAATACTTGACTGAATTGCCGGAAGAGAGGCAAAAGGCGATAGCCCAATTACGTAAAGTGATTAAGAAAAATATACCCAAAGGATTTAAGGAAGAAATGAACTATGGGATGGTTGGGTATGTGGTTCCTCATTCAAAATATCCCGCTGGCTATCATTGTAATCCCAAAGACCCATTGCCCTTTATGTCTGTAGCCTCGCAAAAAAACTTCATTGCCGTTTACCATATGGGGATATATGCCAACCCTAAGTTGCTGAAATGGTTTACCGATGCGCATACAAAAGCATCGCCCAAAAAGTTAGATATGGGGAAAAGCTGTATTCGTTATAAAAAGCCAGAAGATATTCCATATGAACTTATTGGAGAATTAGCTTCAAAGATTTCACCGGATGACTGGATTGCCATGTATGAATCAAATCTTAAGCGGTAATCATGAACCTGAACGGACCCAGGCCAATGCTTCGTGTTGATAAACAGGAGGAAACTGAAAGATAAATGCAACGGATGTTACTGCATTTGAAATGTTTGAATATGATATGAGTAGATTTAGCGAGCCTGTAGTATAATATTTTACCAGATGAATTATCAGCAATACGAAGTACAAGAACCATTAAATTCATTTGTAAAATGCTTTTGGTCGCTGGAAGCACCAGCTTCTCCCATCCCTGAAAAACAACGTATCGTTCCGGATGGCTGCATGGAAATGATATTTAACTATGGTGATCAGTATCAGCAAATCTTTGAAGATGGAAGCCGCCTCACTCAGCCCAGATGCTTTGTGTTTGGACAAATAACAGCCCCGCTTGAAATAGTTCCAACCGGCATTACCGGGATAATCGCTGCCAGATTTCATCCGGATGGATTTCTGCCGTTTTCCTCTTTTCCTATCCAGGAAATGGAGAATAAAGCAGTGCCATTACAAGAGTTGTTTGGAACGGATGGAATCGGGTTAGAAGAAAATATTCTCGGGGCTGCCAATACAAAAGGCAGAATACTTTGTATTTCAGAATTTTTGGCAGGACGTTTAAAAAGCCCGGAAGTACTCGACAGGGTCACAAAGTTGGGTATTGAAGCCTTGCTGCGTTCTAAAGGGCAAATCAATATTGATGAGTTGACGGAGCAGCTACAGGTAAACCGCCGGAAACTGGAACGAAGATTTGCTACGGCAATCGGTTTAAGCCCAAAGCAGCTTTCAAAAGTGATACGGCTACAAGGTGCAGTAAAATTGATGGAGAAAAAGAATTATTCAAGCCTTACCTCCCTGGCGTATGAAAGTGGATATTTCGACCAGGCACATTTCATCAAAGATTTTAAAGAGTTTACAGGTACCAGTCCCAAACAATTTTACGCCGGAAACTTGAAAATGAGTACCCTTTTCGCTACAACGGAATAATGCTGTCGCAATTTTACAATTTTGTACATACTGTTTCTCTGAACTTTGGCGGCTAAATAACAATACAATGAAGAAGATTTTATTTTGTCTTTCCATTTTACTGATATCCATTGTCGGGGTAAGGGCACAAGTAGCGGAACAGCTGAAATGGATGGCTGGTACATGGAAAATAAATGCTGGTGGCGGTCTCATTATTGAACAATGGCGGATTGTTAACGATAGTACCCTGGCGGGTAAAAGTATATTTGTAAAGAACGGCACTGATACTATTCCCCAGGAGACCATTGAATTGGCCTATCGCAACGGAAGCTGGAATTATACTCCCACCGTAAATGATCAAAACAATGCACAACCGGTAAGTTTTAAAGTTTTTTACCTTAAAGGCACCGAGTTTATTAGCGAGAACCCTTCACATGATTTTCCCCAGCGGATAGCCTACCGGCGGATAAAGAACCAGCTTTTTGCAAGTATTGAAGGCAGGAAAAATGGAAAGTATGGAAAGCAAAACTTTGATTTTGGATCTGAATAAGCAGCTTTTGGCTCAGCATTTTAAACCCCTCTTTTAAGACCCCAGCATTATTTGCTTGATTTGCTTTGTAAGATCGAGATGATCTGTCGTGAATTCATGTTTCCAGGCCAATCCCATTTCTTTCAGGTCAAAATGTTTCAGAATAGTGCCCGTTTGGGTAAGGGTCCCATCATCATTTTTTGAATAGCCGAGCACATAAATTGAATCGGCCAGTTCTACCGCCAGTTCAATATCGTGAGTGCTGAAAATGATTGTATTCAGTTCGTGACTGTCATTGATCAGCCGGAAAGCGTCTTTTACATTTTGAATATTGCCAACATCCAGCCCGGAAAATGGCTCATCCAGCACCATATAAAAACCGGAGCTGAGCAGTTGCTCCAGGATAGCTGTTCGTTGCCGCTGCCCCCCGGATAGTTCATTTGGATATTGGTTACGGCAGGTTTGCAGGCCCCAGTCTTTCAGGTAGGTAATGATCTTCTCATCCTTTTCTTCTGCGGAAATTTTGGCATTGCGCAGCGCATATTTCAATGACTGGTAGATCGTTTTATGCCGGAACAGGGTGTATTTCTGGTCCACAAAGCCAACATCACCTTCTTTTACTTTCTTGGCAGGTTGCTGACCATTTACAATTGGCTTTTCAAAATCAGGGATCAACACCATACCGGTGGTGGGCTCTTCCAATCCTGTTAAAGCCCTGAACAGAGTGGATTTACCCCTGCCTGAACGGCCGAGGAATGCTATGGTCTGTCCCTGTGGCTTATCCGGCCGCACGGTATTCTTTTCGGTAAACCCTATATTGGATATAATAACCTTATCACCATACACAATACTGAGATTTTCCACATGCAGTACGGTGTCTTTTTGTTCGTATTTAGCAGTCATAAATACATTAATAGGTTGAGTAACGAAATAAACCTTTGCGGGTGACATGTAATATCCAGTCTAACAAAAGACCGATCAGAAGGATGATGATCTGCAAGGCTACGATACGGCCATGATTAGCAAACTTGTCGCTGTTCTTTATTAAAACACCCAATCCCCCTGCGGCCACCAGTATTGATTCCACCGTTACCAGCATCATCCAGATGATTGCCAGGTTTTGGCGAAGTACATCCAGCACATAGTCAAGACGACCTTTGATAACGACTTCCCACAAGATTTCCCAACGGCTGCACTTCAGCGAACGGGCATGGTTTATCTCATCTGCCGGGATGTCTTTTAGCACACCCAATAAAGAAGTGATAAAATACAAACTCATAAATACCACCAGCACCCATACCTGCATGGTTCGGGCACCACTTACCAGGATGGTAAGGTAAAACGTAATACCGGTAAGTGGCAGATAGCGAAGGCGGCTGAAAAAAGTAGCTACCGGCTTCAGGGCCGGTAGCGGAGATAAATAGACTATAGTAAGCGAGATCAGAAGCGAAATAATGGCGGCCTGTAAACAAAGACCAAGCGAACTTCCTATGTGTACCACCAGGCCTTCGTTGTATAAAGACTGCATCCCATCCCATACCTGCGAAGGTGTTGGAAAGAGATGCTTGCTGCCCAATGAAGCATAAAACCAATAGCCCAGCACCAATGCTATCCAGATACCAATAATGGTAAATTTCTGTTTGAGATCGATCTTCTCAAAAGGGCGGAACCATTTTTTTAGCATAGTAAGCAGTTATTAGTTTAACAGGTTGATCGCAACTCTCCTGTTGCGGGCTTTGCCTGCTTCAGAGTTGTTATCAGTTGCCGGCTCATCCTGGCCAAGACCTTCGATCTTCTGGAAACGGCTAGCTGGGATTCCTTTTTGTATCAGGTAGCTTTTTACGGCTTCTGCACGGGCCCTTGATAAAGAGTAGTTGCCTTCCTTGGTACCTGTATTGTCTGTATGTCCAAACAATTCAAGCTTGGATGTTTCTGCCTGAACCAAAAGATTATATACCTGGTCCAGTACATCTTTTCCTTCAGGACGGAGTGAGGCCCGGCCCACATCAAAGTTGATCTGCCACTCACCGGAGGCTACCTGCTGGGTGGCTTTTTTTGAATAGTCAGCCACATCTGCTTTACCAGCATCAATATTTTCTATTTGTTTCAAGAATGACAGGTTCACAGCTTCTTCATAAGGCACGACACGTTTTACATTCTGGTTAAAGCCAGCAGGGTTCAGCTCTTTCAGGTATTTTGATACCTGGTCGTAAACCGCTTTGTAACGGTTGGTACCATCGGTGATACCAAAATACTGGTTGGCATCTGCCAGGTTAAAGACCCTGGACCCACCCATATTGTAAGAGATGCCATTCTTTTCTCCTTTCTGACCCTTAAACATATTATACCAATAATCTGCATTTTCCTGTTTAAATGTTTCAGTTACAGCTTCGGCAGCTCTTCTTTTCCAGCTATCATATTGTTTCATCTGGTTGCTGGATTGGTAAGAAGATTTCAGGAGGTTAAGCACCATATCCTTGTTCTTTTCGGCCCATTGTTTTATCATGATCACTGCAGTGGCCATTTGATTATTGAATTCTTTAGTAGAGACCACGTCGGTAAAACCAGTCAGTTCATCAAAAACCATTTTGTCGCCCGGTGTCCAGGTAGCACAACCATCTACTTTTTTGTTGATGGTCTTGCCCGTTAGTTTACCATCTTTTACTTCTTTTAGGGGTACAGTAAATCCTTCTTTTTGCGATTTGATCAGATCTTTTGATGCTTCTATATAATCATCATTGGCACAGGCAATAAAGTTTACTGCTTCAGCATCATAAGTGGTTGGGTCGGGGTTTACTTTAATGTTGTTAGCAAAAGCATAGTTCACTGCCACCACCCAGTCACCATCACCTACCACCGTAGAGATCAGGGCCCCCTTCATCGATTGTGGGTTCATTTTCCAGCTTGGCGGGCCAATCAGCTTGTCTTCACCATAGCTGAGACCTACGGCGCCAACTACCTGCAGGGTATATTTTCCTTTACCATACTTATCATCAATTGCCTGCTGGGCAGAGCTGATGTAGAAGGGAACCCCATCACCCATTATCATGATACCGGCAGCGCCTTCTTTAGGAAAATTATTCCCTTTGTCAAACTCATCTACAAATTTCATTTGCAGGTTTCGCAGTTCGGTCAACCAGTCCTGGCGGATGAGTTCAACATTCAGTCCGTTCTTTTCCATCAGGGAACCTTTGGTGGTTTTAGGGCCACCATTTGCCACGATGATACCGGACTGTGCGTTCCATGCATACCCTGCTATGCGAAGCAATGGTTTGGATGATGCTTCAGAAGAAACCTCAGCGGATGGCAGCGGCATTTCAGCAGAAGTGGTTACATTGTTTACATCTTTATCTGTTACATCCAGCTTATCCAGTTTTTTAGACTCGGATGTTCGCAGCCCGGGTGAAAGAAAATACACGGCTGCGCCTACACCACCTGCTACGAGAAGAGTAATTAAAGCTTTTGAGAGAAACGTTAGTTTAGACCATTTCATTTTTATAAGTATTATTTCTTTTAAGAATTGAAAATATCACCAAATCCACCGCTTTCCATTTTATCTTTTCCGGTCAGCTTGTAGTTGGGGTTATTATATTTTTGAGAATCAGGTACATCATAGCTGTTCGTTTTGATCTGGTCAGCCAGTTTATCCAACCGGGAGTACAGCTCATCACTATCCAGCGAATACTGGCTGGTAAGAGAATCCAGGTCAAGCAGGTTTTCTTTGGTATTGGCTATATCTATGGAGATCGTATTGGTAACCACATCCAGTGCATACTCCAGTTCCCAGCTTTTGGTAAAAAGCATGGCAGATTTTGCCTGTTCAGTCGCTTCCCTGGCTGCCTGTGCAAAAGCATATTCTTTTTTCAGCATATCAATGCTCACATCAAAATCGGCGATTTTGATCTCCATGGCGGTATCCACCATATTTAATTTCCGGTCCAGTTTGCCAATTACATGTGCACGGCTGCCGTATTTGCGTACGAGGCCGGTGCTTTGATTGAGCATATGGCTTACCCGCTGGGCTTCGCTGAGAGTCCTCATCAGGTTG
>CALSAT010000208.1:0-7006 GCA_943372905.1 Bacteroides fragilis
CCCCGAGAACTGAAACATCTAAGTACCGGGAGGAAAAGAAAACAATAGTGATTCCCAGAGTAGTGGCGAGCGAAAAGGGAATAGCCTAAACTTGAGCGGCGTGCCGCTTGAGGGTTGTAGGACCGCATTTAGAAATCATCATCAAGTAAAATTCTCTGGAAAGTGAAGCCATAGAGGGTGATAGCCCCGTAAACGAAAATTGATGAGGACGAGCGGTATCCTGAGTAAGGCGGGACCGGAGAAATCCTGCCTGAATCTGCCAGCACCATCTGGTAAGGCTAAATACT
Organism: Bacteroides fragilis; assembly: GCA_943372905.1. Taxonomy (GTDB): domain Bacteria; phylum Bacteroidota; class Bacteroidia; order Chitinophagales; family Chitinophagaceae; genus JJ008. Next base: position 288 of record CALSAT010000208.1, read on the forward strand.
CCTCAGACACCGATAGTGAACCAGTACCGTAAGGGAAAGGTGAAAAGCACCCTAAACAAGGGAGTGAAATAGTACCTGAAACCGTGCGCCTACAAGCGGTCGGAGCTCAGCAATGAGTGACGGCGTGCCTTTTGCATAATGAGCCTACGAGTTGCTCCTCACTGGCGAGGTTAAGTTCGTAATTAACGGAGCCGTAGCGAAAGCGAGTCCAAATAGGGCGTTTAGTCAGTGGGGGCAGACGCGAAACTTTGTGATCTATCCATGGGCAGGTTGAAGGTTAGGTAAAACTAACTGGAGGACCGAACCCGTTAACGTTGAAAAGTTCTGGGATGACCTGTGGATAGGGGTGAAAGGCCAATCAAACTGAGAGATAGCTCGTTCTCCCCGAAATGTTTTTAGGAACAGCCTCGGATTATGAAGTCTGTTAGAGGTAGAGCTACTGATTGGGCTAGGGGGCTTCACCGCCTACCAAACCCTGACAAACTCCGAATGCTAACAGATATCTCCGGGAGTGAGGCTGCGGGTGCTAAGATCCGTGGCCGAGAGGGAAATAACCCAGAATAGCAGCTAAGGTCCCTAATAAGTAGTTAAGTTGATCAAACGAGGTAGGACTTCTATAACAGCCAGGATGTTTGCTTGGAAGCAGCAATTCATTTAAAGAGTGCGTAACAGCTCACTGGTCGAGAGGTCCCGCACGGAAAATAATCGGGCATCAAACTACTAACCGAAGCTCTATGATTGCCACTTGGTGGTATATCGGTAGGGGAGCATTCAAACTGCATCGAAGGTGTACGGTGACGTATGCTGGAGCGGTTTGAAAAGAAAATGTAGGCATAAGTAACGATAAATAAGGTGAAAAACCTTATCGCCGAAAGTCTAAGGGTTCCTGATCAACGTTAATCGGATCAGGGTTAGCCCGGTCCTTAGTCAAACCCGAAAGGGGTAGATGATGGAAAGCAGGTTAATATTCCTGCGCTTGCTATACATTAAAAGTGACGGAGAATGCTAGTCGTATAAGCTGACGGAATAGCTGAGTGGATCCTTCGGGTGAAGCGTAACGATGAAAGTTCTTCCAAGAAAAGCGAGTATAGCAACCGGTACCGCAAACCGACACAGGTAGACGGGATGAGTATTCTAAGGCGCTTGGGTGAGCCGTGGAGAAGGAACTAGGCAAATTGACGCTGTAACTTCGGGATAAAGCGTACCGTCTTCGGACGGTCTCAGTAAAATGGTTCAACCAACTGTTTAACAAAAACACAGGGCCCTGCAAAATCGAAAGATGACGTATAGAGCCTGATACCTGCCCGGTGCTGGAAGGTTAAGGAAGGATGTTCGGCGCAAGCCAAAGCTTCTGACTGAAGCCCCAGTAAACGGCGGCCGTAACTATAACGGTCCTAAGGTAGCGAAATTCCTTGTCGGGTAAGTTCCGACCTGCACGAATGGTCTAATGAGTTGAACGCTGTCTCCTCCACGAGCCCAGTGAAATTGTAGTATCGGTGAAGATGCCGGTTACCCGCCACGGGACGGAAAGACCCCGTGAACCTTCACTACAACTTTGCATTGATTTTGAATTACGGATGTGTAGAATAGTTGGGACGCTTTGAAGCCTTGCCGCCAGGTAGGGTGGAGCGGTCGTTGAAATACCAACCTTCTTTGATTTAGAGTCTAATCCCTTGCGGGAAACAGTGCATGGTGGGTAGTTTGACTGGGGTGGTCGCCTCCTAAAGAGTAACGGAGGCTTGCAAAGGTACCCTCAGTACGGTTGGTAATCGTACGAAGAGCGCATTAGTATAAGGGTGCTTGACTGTGAGGCATACAAGCCGAGCAGGGACGAAAGTCGGCTAAAGTGATCCGGCGGTTCTGTATGGAAGGGCCGTCGCTCAAAGGATAAAAGGTACTCCGGGGATAACAGGCTGATCTCCCCCAAGAGCTCATATCGACGGGGAGGTTTGGCACCTCGATGTCGGTTCGTCACATCCTGGGGCTGGAGAAGGTCCCAAGGGTTCGGCTGTTCGCCGATTAAAGTGGCACGTGAACTGGGTTCAGAACGTCGCAAGACAGTTCGGTCCCTATCTGTGGTGGGCGCAAGTAAATTGAGAGGACATGACCTTAGTACGAGAGGACCGGGTCGTACACACCGCTGGTGTATCTGTTGTGCCGCCAGGTGCAATGCAGAGTAGCTACGTGTGGCCAGGATAAACGCTGAAAGCATCTAAGCGTGAAACCTTCCTCAAGATGAGTTTACTTTTAAGGGCCGTCAGAGACTATGACGTTGATAGGCTACAGGTGTAAAGGTGGTAACATCAAAGCCGAGTAGTACTAATTGCCCGTACGCTTTAATTTTTTACTTATTTTTTAAAAATAAGAAGTTCGATTCTGTCTAACATTTTCCAATATGTCACCTTATTATAGTTGACCAGTTGAAAAGTTCAATAGTTTATAGAAGGCTTTAACCCCTTCAAGCTATTAACTTCTATATATATCAACTTAAGATCTTATGGTGGTTTTTCCGAGGGTGTTCACCTCTTCCCATACCGAACAGAGAAGTTAAGTCCCTCATGGCCGATGGTACTGCACCACAATGCGGGAGAGTAGGTAGCTGCCATATTTATTGAACCCTGACTATTTATTTAGTCAGGGTTTTTTTATGCAGAACCTGCATATCGCCACATGGTTGGAGAACTCTGAAAAAAGGGATAAGAGCCCTGGTTATTCTCCTTAAGTATGATAAAAGGAGATGAGTCAGCATAGCTGAAAAATGGTATTGGTATATTTCCTGAATATCCACCGGTTTTTTTCTTTTTGCAATTAAGGTTATCTTCATTTTTACCGCAGCTGGAATTGTGGCGGTAGTTTCCTAATCCTGGATAGCATTCCATGATGATATTGGGTTGTGCCTTCCGGCTTTCACAGCCTAAATTTTAATTTATCAGAAATGACCCGAAAGGAACGTATCATAGTGGTTTTGCTCGCGGCGCTCAATTTTACCCATATCCTCGACTTTATGATCATGATGCCACTAGGCAATTACCTGCTAGTGTCTCCCTGGCAATTCAGCCTGCTGGTCGCCTCTTATTCTATCAGCGCTTTTTTTTCCGGGCTGGTCATAGCCATGTTTATAGACCGCTTTGACAGAAAGAAGTTCTTACTTTTTGCGTATACCGGTTTTGTAGCAGGTACAATTTGTTGTGGGTTTGCCGGCTCTTATGGATTTTTGCTGGCAGCCAGAATAGTGGCGGGCCTTTTTGGCGGTATCATTGGTGCGCAGGTGTTGTCGATAATTGCAGATATGTTTTCGTATGAAAGAAGAGGCCGGGCCATGGGTGCGGTAATGGGTGGTTTTGCAGCAGCTTCAATACTGGGAGTGCCGATCTCACTCTATCTAACCAATATTTTTAAAAAGGACTGGCATGTACCTTTCCTGCTGATCGGTGGGCTTGGTATTGTTTTTATACCACTGATCATACGATTTGTGCCAACAATGAAAGAACATATTCTGCAGCGAACGAAAAAGGAGTCACCGTTCAATGCACTGCTAACGGTATGCAGGGTGCCCGCACAGCGGTCGGCAATGATCTTTTCAATGTTGCTGATGATGGGGCATTTCCTCATTATCCCTTTTATTAATCCTTACCTGGAATTCAACAAAGGATTTTCCAAAGACCTGACTCCGATGATATATCTGGCCGGGGGTATGGCATCGCTGATGGCAGCCATTTACCTGGGCCGGGTGGCCGACAAAACAGGCAAGCTAGCTGTATTCTCTGCGTCTGTCTTCTTTTCGTTATTCATGGTGCTGATCATCACCCGAATGCCGAATGTGCCATTTAGTGTGGTACTCACTTTTTTTGCGGTATGGTTTATAGTTGCTACCGGAAGAATTGTAACGGCGCAGGCCATGATAAGCGAAGTAGTGCGTCCGGAACAAAGGGGTAGTTTTATGAGCATCAATGGAAGCGTGCAGCAACTCGGCAGCGGACTGGCAGCATTGTTTGCCGGGATGATCGTATCTACCGAACCATCGGGCAAGATCGTTAATTATAACTGGGTAGGGTATTTAAGCATCCTGGTGTTGGTGATGAGCTTGGTATATGGACGGATGATATTCCGAAAGATTGATGTGGTGGAAGAAGAGAAAGATATTGTTAGCCAGGAAACGTTGGCTGAGAGCCGTTAATCAGCCCTGCACTGTATAAAGTTTGCATATACTGACTACAGCATTGGTTCAGTCATCGCCCAATAATTTCCCATTACTTTACTCTGTACACAGGGTACCTCATATAGGCGGGTTCGAACCATGGAGACTGCTGGTACACAAAGTTCAACTGTGCCCTGCCATCTTTAGCAAAAACTGTATCGGCAGCCCTGCGCTGGTCTAATTTTGTTTTTATGTCCGGATTCTTCTTCACATAGTCTGCCGCAATATCTTCAAATGCATAGGCAGAGTATCCTTCTTTTTGCCCGAGGATGCCATCAAAATAATTCCAGGCAAAATAGGAATCTTCTGCCTGCGGTTCCAGCGTTTCCATTAAAAAACGATTCGCTACCTGGTTCATAGGAATGTACCAATCCCCTTTTTTAAACAAAACAGATTGTGTGGATGTACTTGTTTTTACATCAGTGTTCAGGTGATGCATCTCGTAGGGGCGGGCAGAGGATTTGTAATCTTCTATCTTATATACTTCCACTTCGATAGTGGTATCTTTTTTCAATTGCCACATTTTTACTTTATTCAGCTGCAGCAGGTCTGTTACTTTCCACCAGCCCTGGGGAATGATATAAGCGGAAGGTTTTCGAATAAATGTTTTAGCAGCAAAGTAGTTGAATATCTTCACCGTTTTTTCATAAGGTTGGTTACGGTCGTAGTACAGGCGGGGGAAACCAGAAATATCACTTGGCTTACGGCCTGACAGGTAGCCTTTATACAATACTTCTTTGAACTGTGTTTTATCCAATGTCCAGGAGACCGGAAACTCAACTGCAGTTTGTATTGATCTTTTCGTCTCTTCACGAAGGCGTTTAATTTTCTCACTGTTGACTGATGTAAATTCAATAAACGACTGCATCAGCGCATGTGTAGCTTTTACCCGCTGATCGTAAGGCTTCAGCATATGCGTTTCCGGGACAAAGGAGAAGGTATGCCACAGTGCGGCAAAGCCACTTGCATAGCGGGGGCCGTCCCAGTATTCCGGCCAGCCATTATCGGGAATGTCATTCCACACATTTACATAAGGTACCAGGTCGTACCCTTTTGTTTTCATTGACGTGTACAGCGCCGGTTCGAATTCATCCTTTATATAAGGGCCCATCACTCCGCCGAGTTTATTGTGCTGTGTGGTGAGCAGTGTCATCACATGCTGGTAGTCGGCGCCGTTGCTTACATGGTTATCTACAAATACATCGGGATCGAGAAGATGAAATATTTCTGTAAAAGCCCGGGCATCTTTAGAATCACATTTGATAAAATCCCTGTTAAGATCAAGGTTTTGTGAATTGCCGCGGAAGCCAAATTCTTCCGGGCCGTTCTGGTCCACCCGGTAGTTGGCGCTGCGGTTAAGGCAGCCGCCGATGTTGTAGACAGGAATAAACGCAAGGACGACATTATCCGGAAGTTTGTATTTATTGGTAACGATATCCCGTGCAAGGAGCATGCTGGCATCTATGCCGTCGGGCTCACCGGGATGGATGCCATTGTTGATAAGGATGATGCGTTTATTATTTCGGCGAATGTTCTCAAAATTATGATCGCCGTGATTCGATACCACCACCAGGTGCAGCGGGAAGCCGGCATCTGTAAGACCCATGGTAAGCATTTTTACCTTACCGGATCTGGCATCCAACTGCTGCCACCACTGTATGATCTCTGCATAGGTGGGGGTTTGTGTGCCGTTAGACTGTTCAAATTTAGTAGAAACCTGTTGTGCTGCTGCAGTAAGCGCCGTGAGGAAGAGGATTACAAAAAGGAAACGCATGATTTTCAGATGATGGTTGACAGGAGATAGTTTTTCCGTACTCTCCACTTACATTAATGATTCTGCAACTTAAACCATAATGCCGAAACCTGAAAAAACAATCCCCGGTATAGAGATACCTGGGGATCGTGTTTGTTCTGTTTCACTATAACCAACATGCTTTTTTAAGCAGTTCTTACTATTAATCGCAGGAATGGAGGCAAGGGATGCTTTGAGAAGAAAGGCGGGAGACAGAAGCCTGGTAAACCAGGGCCCCCGGTGATGGCTATGGATTTCCGGTATTACGCCCTGCTTCTTCCCGTTTCAATTCTTCGTGGCGGATATGCTCGAGCTGTTCGATAAGTTTTTTGAGGAAGCCGGCTTCATGAATTTGCTGTCCTTCCCAGATTTTCCAATCGGGACGGCGGTGTTTCATACCGCGGTTTCGAAAGAGGGGTTCATTGGATTGTAAAACAACAGAGCGGTTGTTGCCGCTGATGCGGTAGCGGATCACCTGGTCGCTGTGGTATATCTTCTCTACTTTCAGGCGATAGGTTTTCACCCCGTGGCGGAGCCGGATATATTGTGCGTTGCTCATAGTACTGCGGGCTTCCGGAGGGAGCCCGGGAGCGAAGATACTGAATACTAATTTAATTAGCAATCTGGGTTGCGGGGATCTATTTACTGACTGATCTTTTGCAGGGGATGATTGGGTATATATAGGTACAGTGATTGCGCTGGTAGGGTTTTACTTTGAGAGTACTGCTG
>CALSAT010000209.1:0-6980 GCA_943372905.1 Bacteroides fragilis
CTCCTTTTATTCCCGTTGTACTGGCTTTGGTTATTGCTACGGGTTGCGGCAGTTCTGATACAGAAGATAAACCTGCTACTCCGGCGGTTAACCAACCTGCTGCTACCACCACTCCTGCCAGTACCACCGCTACACCGGCGGGACAGCCCATACCGGGACAAAATGTTCAAACACTTCCTGCTTCTGCTATACCTGTGCCCACTGTTAATCCCGGCACCAGCCCTGCGGGCCAGGCGGGACTTAACCCGGAACATGGTAAGCCGGGCCACCGTTGTGATATTGCTGTTGGCGCACCGCTGAGCAGTGCTCCGGCTGCTGCCACTCCTGCTGCTGCTAATACCAATGCACAGCCTGTTGTTATTACTCAGCAGCCTAAGGCTGTTACGATACCGCAGCCTGCTGCGGGACAAAAGAACCCTATCGTTATTAACCCGCCTGCCGCTGCGGGCGGCGCTGGTCTTAACCCGGAACATGGCAAGCCGGGCCACCGTTGCGATATTGCTGTTGGGGCACCGCTGAGCAGCGCCCCTGCTGCTGCCAAGCCTGCTATTTCTACGGCCCCGCAGCCGGTAGTGAAGCAAACGCCTACCACCCTTACCACACCGCCGGTAGTTCCTGCGGCCGGAGGCGCTGGTCTTAACCCGGAGCATGGCAAGCCGGGCCACCGTTGTGATATTGCGGTGGGTGCGCCACTGAACAGTAAGCCTGCGCAGTAAGGGGAATTGTGGATGAGTGAAGACGGGGACTGTTCTATATTATCCCTAATAGTATTTCCATGAAAGGTTTACTCCTTACTATCATACCGGCTCTTCTTCTGAGCCATATCAGTTATGCACAGCAAAACAGCTCCGGGGGAGTGCTGAGTTTTTCTATCGGGCCATCCTTGCCCACGGGTGGCTTTGCGAATGATGATGCTATGGCCCGTTCTGCGGGTTTTGCCAAAATGGGTGGAAATGTTCATTTCTCTTATTCGAAATTATTGGGTAATAAGTTTGGGTTTACGGCAAGATTGTTTGGGCAAATAAATCCTTTGAATACAAGTTCATTGGAGGGTTCTTTTTCTTCTGCTAAAATCGGGGCTGCGGGTTATTTCTGGTCGGGCAGCACTACTTCGCCTCCGCCTGCTGTTTCGGGTACGGTGTATCCTAACTGGCAGTTTGAAAAGGGCTCGTGGAAGATGGCCGGCCTGCTGGTAGGTACTTTTGCGGAATTGCCTGTGGGTAAGGGTGGCAAGATCAGTTTTATTCCCCGGATGATGTTTGGCGCTGCGATGGTGGCTATGCCGGCGCTAAACGGGAGCAGTATTACGGATACAGCGAGGGCTACCGTGTACCAGGACAAAGGCACTTCGTTTGGCGTTTGCTATACTATCAGTGGCGGATTGAAGTATAAATTGAGTAAGAATATCTATTTAGTGGCAGAATCGGAGTACTTCGCAACATCGGAGATAAAGTGGGATGAGACCAAATCTGTTGTTACCACCGTAAAAAGATCGCCGGACAACCCCTTCTTTTATAATTTCTCCCAATCTACTGTGGTTGGCACGGCTGTTCAGAAGATCAGTACCGTTAACCTGTCGGTTGGTATTGGTTTGAACTTGTAAAAAAAACCGTCAATAATTGACCGCAGACTAACGACTACCTGCTAATGACCATCAGCCATTCCACAGCACCTGACACACTTTTCGGCAAGCTTCACCACCTTCTTCAGCGTTTACTGGAGACTGATGAGCAGCAGTATGGTGAACTATACCAGGCTGCTGACGACCTGTATCATTTTCTTTTTCCCCTTACTTCTATTGATCGTAATGATCTAAAAAATCACGACAACCTGATGCTTGAAAGCGGCAAGGCCATCAGCGTAAACTGGGCTGCGTTTTGTATTAAAGAGTTTATGCGTACCCGAAAATTTATGCAGGCGGTGCTGGATGCGACTGAAGATGCGGTGTATAAGTCTGCTGGCGGGCCGGTGCATATTTTATATGCCGGTACCGGCCCCTTTGCGACGCTGGTGCTGCCGCTTACGGCCCGCTATACCTCCGAACAGGTAAAGTTTACCTTGCTGGAAATACATGAGGAGAGTTTTGATAGTGTGCAACGGCTGTTTGACCGGCTGCACATCAACGCTTTTATTCATCGCCTGGAAAAAACAGATGCTTCTGCCTGGCAATTACCGCCGGGAGAGAAACCGGCTGTCTTCATCAGCGAGACAATGCAGCGGGGATTGAAAACAGAACCGCAGGTGGCTATTTATTTGTCGGTGATTCCTCAATTGCCTGCGGATACCTGTATTATTCCGCAGCAGGTTACTATTACGGCCGTAATGACGGATGATCTGCTGCGGCTGCAGTACAAACTGGGAAAAACAACGGATGATCATTTTTGCTACCCGCTGGGTGAAGCTTTTGTGCTGAACAGGGATACCATTCTGCAGAAGGTAAAAGAGTATGGTCGGCCACATTCTTTTTTTCCTGCCTGTACCCTTGCTGTGCCGAACGATATTCCTGCGGACAATAATTTACTGGAATTACATACTGCTATTGATATCGGTTACGGGCATTCCCTGTTGCCTGAAGAAAGTCCGCTTACCATGCCTTTAAAACTGACCCGGTTTACTACTGGCTTTCCTGCAGCTATCCAATTTCAATATGAGATGGGAAAAACGCCGGGTATTACATATGAGATGTTAGGTAATGGCCAACAGTAAACAGTCATCAACCACTGAGGAACTACTATTTCTGATAGACCCTTACATAATCTATTTCCATCCTCTTGGGAAACACTGTGTCATCGATGCCTTTTTGTCCGCCCCAGTGTCCGCCAACAGCTATGTTCAGGAGTAAATACATTTTATTATCAAACGGCCAGGCTTCATAGCCGGTGTGCTCATTGGCAAACCGGAAGTACACGTTGCCATCTACTGCTACTGTTACACTGTCTTTTGTCCACTCGGTGCTATATACATGAAAGGCTTCGGAGCAATCCGGCACGGGTATGGTGCCTGTTTTCTGGGTGCCTATGCTGTGATAGTATTTTTTGCAATGTATGGAGGCGTGTATGGTGCCCTGGTTGAAACCCACATGTTCCATTATATCTATTTCGCCATCATCGGGCCATTTCAGGGGGGTATTGCTGCCGAGCATCCAGATGGCGGGCCAGGTGCCGCGGCCGGAAGGTATGCGGGCCCGCACTTCCACCCTGCCGTATTGCCAGTCGCCTTTGCCTTTGGTTACCAGGCGGGCAGAGGTATAGTTTCTGTTGTCCCATTTTTCTTTGATGGCTTCTATGATGAGGTGTCCCTTTTCCACCCTTCCATTTTCTTTTCGCTTTGCGGTATAGTATTGCAGTTCTTCATTGCCCCAGCCATGTCCGCCAATATCGTAATTCCAGCGGGTGCTGTCGGGCAGGCCGGTATAGTTGAATTCATCACTCCACACCAGTTTTTCCTTTTGCTGTGCTTTCCTGGAGAAACTGCAGGCTACCAATACGCCGATGAAGAGAACGGTAAGGAGTATTTTATTATTCATATAAGATGGGATGAGGGTGTTATTGAAAGTTGGGCGAAGGTAATTTTTTTTACTCTCAATATTTCGCTGCGTAAGTTGTTTTGCCAGTTCTGTATTCCATACTTAAAATAGCTATTTTTGGCGGAAAGCTACTTTTCATGATCTCTTATAATACCAAAGACTGGTTTACTTTCATTTTTCGTTTTCACAAGGCGGATACATTCCGGCAGCTTTTCCCCCTCATTTTTGGCATCAGCGTTTACTCGGCGATCATTGCGTGGGCAGAGATGTATTACTGGCAACTGTCTTCCAACAGTTATGTGCGCAATATACCGGTGATGCACACCCTTCTTGGTTTCGCTATTTCCATGCTGCTGGTATTCCGTACGAATACAGCCTACGACCGCTGGTGGGAAGGCCGCAAACTGTGGGGCAGCCTGGTGAATAACAGCCGCAACTTTGCGATGAAGCTGGCCGCTATTTTACCGGCGGAGGAAAAAGCCCACCGCACTTTTTTCCGCAAGATCATTCCGGCGTATGCTTCTGCGCTGCATAATCATTTGCATAAGGAACAAACCCGGATCGAATTGTTCGATGAAGCCGATGAACACCACGGCCTTTTAAAACAGATAGATCATACTAAACATATCCCGAACCAGGTGGCCCTGCTGATGTACCAGCACATCCAGTTATTGTACCAGGAAAAAAAGATAACCGGGGAGCAATTGCTGTTTTTGAATATGGAGCTGCAATCTTTCACAGATATCTGCGGCGCCTGTGAACGGATCAAGAACACTCCGATCCCTTTTTCTTACAGTGTGTTCATTAAAAAATTCATTTTCTTTTACATCATGACGCTGCCTTTTGGTTACGTTTTCCAGTTGGGCTTTTACGTAGTACCGGTAGTGGCGTTTATTTTCTATGTGCTGGCCAGCCTGGAGCTGATCGCTGAAGAAATTGAGGACCCTTTCAGCGGCGATCAGAATGATGTACCTACGGACACACTGGCAAAGAATATTCACCGGCATGTGGCAGAGATCATTTAAGTACATCACTCCGCAGCTGAGCTGATGCGAAGTGCTGATACCCTGCGCCACTACTTTAAGGGGCAACTATTTTAAACTTTTCCCGTTATATATTATCAGACGAAACCTATACACTAAAACCGGCATTTATGAAAAAGGCTTTTTCCGCCATTGTACTTATTATCAGCATCACCGCATTTACCGTATCCTGCAGTAAAGACAACGGCGGGGGCGGCAGTACCACTGTAGATTGCAATGCGGTTACCAATAAGGCTTTTGCGGCGGATGTAAGCCCTATCATCCAGTCCAGCTGTGCCATTTCCGGTTGTCATGCCAGCGGCAGCACCAACGGTCCTGGTCAGCTGACCAACTACACGGAAGTGTTCAGTGCCCGCAGTTCTATCCGCTCGTCTGTTTCCTCCGGCCGTATGCCACAAACAGGGAGCCTGAGCACTGCCCAAAAGAACTCGATCATTTGCTGGATCGACAGCGGGGCACCGAATAATTAATTGACCGAACAGACCCCTTGCTCAGCATATCTTTCTTTGTATGACGGCTATATGATTCCTTTCTTACCCGTTTTGTTACCGGTGCTATTCTTCCTGTGTTTCTCTATATATTTATAGCCCAAACCGGCTATTATGAGAAAATATATTTTCTGTGCGCGGCTGCTACTGTTATCGTCTGTTTCTTTTGCCCAAACACTGGGGCCGCTTACCGTAGAAAAGATCATGCGTGACCCTAAATGGATGGGCAGTTCTCCTTCTTCTCCCAACTGGAGTTATGATGGTACCACTCTCTACTTTCTCTGGAATCCTGACAAGGCCCCGGCTGATTCTTTATATTTCATTACTACGAAAAACAGGGTGCCCGTGAAAGCATCGGTTGCGGAGAAACAAGCTTATGCTGTGCAAAACAATTATACTTTCAATGCTGCCCGCACTGCCTACGTGGTGGCGAAGGATGGTGATATATTATATACCGATGTAAAAACCGGAATGACCCGACGCATCACCCAAACCACCGATACAGAAAGCAACCCGCAATTCAGTTTCAATGAAACAAAGATCATTTACACCCGCAACCAGAATTTATATGCCTGGGATATTATCAGTGGTGAAACGATGCAGCTGACCAATATTAAAACAGGTGAAACCGCCACCGTCAGCGCACCCAGAACAGGTGGCGCCCCGCCCACTGCTGCCGGTAACCCACAGGAACAATGGCTGAAGAATGACCAACTGCAATACTTCCAGGTTTTAAAAGAAAGGAAAGAAAAAAGAGAAGCGGCTGATAAATACACGAAGGGCCTTCCTAAGGAAAAAGAACTCCGCTCTATCAGTTTAGATGATAAGAGCCTGCAGGGATTAAACATCAGCCCGGACGGACGCTTCATCAATTACCGTTTGTTCAAAGCTGCCAGTGCGGTGAATGCCAAAACAACGATCGTTCCCAGTTATGTGACGGAAACAGGGTTTACTACCGATATTCCCTCCCGCTCTAAAGTAGGTGCACAGCAGGGCACGGCAGATTATTATGTGTACGACAGGATGAGGGATACCATTTATAGCATTAAAACAGATTCCATTCCCGGTATACAAGACCTGCCTGATTATGTAAAAGATTATCCCAAGCAATTAGAAGAAAAGAAAAAGAAACCGGCCAACCGACCGGTACTGGTTACTTCGCTCAATTGGTCGCCCAAGGGTGCCCATGCCGTACTCGATGTACGTTCGCAGGATAACAAAGACCGATGGTTATTATTATTCGATACGGCCTCCGGCAAAACAAAAACCCTGGACCGTCAGCGGGATGAGGCCTGGATCGGCGGGCCCGGCACCGGCGGCTTTGGCGGCGGCAGTACTGGTTGGTTAGATGATCAGCTATTTTGGTACCGCTCTGAAGCGACCGGTTACTCGCATTTATACACCGTGAATGTATGGACCGGTGAAAAGAAAGCGCTGACGGCTGGCAACTATGAAGTACAACAGGCGCAACTGTCAAAAGACAAAAAGTATTTCTACATCAGCACCAATGAAGTGCATCCGGGTGAGCAGCATTTCTACCGGCTTAGCATTGCTGATGGTAAAAAAGAAAAGCTCACGAATATGACGGGCGCCAACCAGGTCACTCTTTCGCCGGATGAAAAACAATTAGCTATTCTCCACTCCTACTCCAACAAACCCTGGGAACTGTATGTGCAGGATAATGTGTTGCCTGGTAAAACAGTAAAAGCAGCAGTACCTGTTCCAATAACCAATAAAGCACAAAGTGATGAGTTCAGGTCTTATGCCTGGAAAGACCCGGAAGTGATCAGCTTTACTGCCAGCGATGGTGCAGCGGTATATGCCCGGTTATACAAGCCGGTCAACCCGCATCCTGACAAACCGGCAGTGCTGTTTGTACATGGAGCAGGTTATTTGCAAAATGCACATAAATGGTGGAGCAGT
>CALSAT010000210.1:0-6974 GCA_943372905.1 Bacteroides fragilis
TGAACCCGCAGCTATCGGATTCTCGGCCCGGTTCACTTTTGGAAAATATATTTCTCTATGGATTCGGACCCGATCAACTTGCCCTGCCCCGGCTGCCGGAGGCAGGGCTTTCTTTTTTAAGTACAATGGATCACATTAAAAAATGACTCCATTCATAAGTGTAAATAACTAACCAGCTTTCCACATCCTGCAAATATTTTCTGGTTTCTGCGTTTTTATGCGGGAATTTCGTTTAAATTAGCCTCACAAAACTAACGGATGCTGAAAAAGGAAAGGCAGGCTTATATCCTGCACCAGGTAAACCTGCACAATAAGGTTCTTTCTTCATCCCTCTGCACTGAGATAAAAGTGTCGGAGGATACTATCCGTCGCGACCTTCAGGAACTGGCCGAAGAAGGAAAAGTGATAAAAGTTCATGGTGGCGCCCTCTCCCATTCTTTCAATGAAGTGTACTACCCGACCAACGGAGTTTATTCCCTCAATCAAAAAAAGATCATCGCACAAAAAGCCATAGGCCTTATTACTAATGGCATGTTCGTGTTAACCAGCGGAGGAACCACCATTTTGGAACTGGCCCGTTCCCTGCCGCCGCAATTAAGAGCTACATTTATCTCGGGGAGTATTCCGGCCATACTGGAGTATATGAACCATCCGAATATTGAAGTGATCCTGGTCGGTGATAAGATATCGAAGAACTCAAAAATCACGGTTGGCTCTGAGGCCATTGCCAAAATACAGCAAATGAAAGCAGATATCTGTTTTCTTGGCACCAATGCCATTGATGCAAAGCATGGGATAACAGATAACGACTGGGAAGTGGTTCAATTAAAAAAAGCAATGATCGGGTCATCGAAAAAAGTGGTGTGCCTGGCCATTGCTGAAAAGATCAATACCGTACAGCCAATAAAAGTGTGCGGGTTAGACGAGATAGATTTGCTGGTAACAGAACTGTCGCCGGAGGATGCCCTGCTGAAGCCGTATACGGATGCCGGGCTGAGGGTGTTGTAACACCACCTGCTGCGTAGCCGGGGCTGCGCACTATTAGAATCGGAAACTGCTTTTTATTAATATTTCAAAACAAACAGCTATGAGAAAAATTCTCCAATTGTTCTTTACACTATCGATGGTGTTCTTTTTGCTGCCCGCAGCTGTGCAGGCACAAGAAAGAACAGTCACCGGCACCATAGTGTCGGAGGATAATAAAACTCCGCTTAGTGGTGTAACCGTTCGGGTAAAAGGCACCCGGCGCATTGTTACGACTGACGCTAACGGTAAGTTTTCAATCAAAATGAACCCGGGAGAAACACTCCAGGTATCTTATGTGGGTTATGAAACCACCGATATAAAACCGGGTGACGGTGCTACGGTGGGTGTAAGCCTGAAAACGGCTGACAATACCATGGGTGAAGTAGTGGTAACTGCCATGGACCAAAAAAGAAACCCCAGGGAATTGGGCTACGCAGCGCAAAAAGTTACCGGTGCTGAAGTAGCAGAAACACAACGGGAGAATTTTTTAAATGGACTGAATGGCCGGGTGGCCGGATTGACGATCAATCCAACCAGCGGACAGGCAGGCGCCTCCAGCAGTATCGTACTAAGAGGTTTTAACTCTATGGCACTGGATAACCAACCCCTTTTCGTTATTGACGGGGTGATAATGGATAACTCCACCATGAATGAAACCAGCAACTCTGGTTCCGGTCTTGGCCTCGTGGAAAACTCCACCAGGAACATTAACCAAACCGCCAACAGGAATACTGACTATACTAACAGGATCGCTGACTTAAACCCCAACGATATCGAAAGTATCACTGTATTGAAAGGCCCTGAAGCTACTGCCCTTTATGGCAGCCAGGCAAGTTCCGGCGCCATCATCATTACTACCAAAAAAGGTAAGACAGACGGTAAATTCAGCGTGGTGTATGATAATGCGTTTCGTATGTCGAAGCTTACCCGTTTCCCCGAGTATTCCAACAGGTGGAGTCCCGGTACCAATGGTGTATCCGACAACCTGTTTTCTTATTTCGGCCCGGCTTACGGAGCCAATATACCCCGCTTTGATAACATTGATAATTTCTTCCAAAACGGCTTTTCACAAACACATAACCTGACTGCTGAATACGGTAAGAAAAACTACAGCTTCCGTTTATCAGGATCCTTCCTGGACCAGACAGGTGTGGTACCGGAAAACGTTTTCAAGAAATACTCCATTAGGCTGACCAACAACACCAAGTTTGGCAAATGGGTGGAGATCACTCCTTCTATTACATATATACATTCCGAGAATGATAAACCTAAAAGAGGTGCCGGCGGATATTTGCTGAACCTGATGATCTGGCCCACTACAGATGATGCCAGGGATTTCCAGGATGCCAGTGGTAATAAGAGATTGCTGTATAGCTCCTCACCCAATGCAGAGATCGACAATCCCTTCTTTAACGTGCGGTTCAACAGGGGCTATGATATTACCGACAGGATTACTGCCAGCTTTGGTATCAATATTACGCCGTTCAAATGGCTGACCGTTTCAGGACGTTTTGGCTATGATGTGTTCAGCACCGAGGGCTGGTCTTTCTATCACCCGCTTTCCTCCATTCTTACCAGGGGAACCGGCGGACAGCAGGATAACTATTATATAGATTACAAAGGCTATAATCACACCATTACTGCTACTGCCAAAAAATCAGTAGGTAAATTCAACTTCCGGTTATTGGGTGGTACCATGTGGCAGGATTACCGGAAAGAACAATACTCTGTTTACGGTACCAATATTGTTGACTCAGTAAACAGTGCCGGCCTGATGGTGAAGAACAATGCCATCGTTACCCAGGACCAGATCAACCAATGGATAGGCGATAGCAGTGCTACCAGGCCCGGTATCCGCCAGCGGCTGAACAGGGGCCTATTGCCTCCGGGAGGTCTTCCCAACTATGTGCTGAGCCGTCAGCTTGCATTCTTTGGTGAGTTCTCTGTGAACTTTAAGAACATGATCTTCCTGACCTATTCTCACCGCTTTGAGCAGTCTTCCATTTTCCC
The DNA here is from genome assembly GCA_943372905.1 of Bacteroides fragilis. Lineage (GTDB taxonomy): Bacteria > Bacteroidota > Bacteroidia > Chitinophagales > Chitinophagaceae > JJ008. The sequence goes on from CALSAT010000210.1 coordinate 3,037, forward strand.
CAAAGATTTCAGGAATTATAACTATCCTGCCGGAAGCATGAGCATTATCGTTAGTGATATCTTCCCGGCCATGAAGAAGAACAATGTACTCAGTTATATGAAGCTGCGTACTTCGCTGGCCAGCACAGCAAGATCCAGTGCGCCTTATGCCAACCAGTCGGTGTTCAATAATGTAACATCGAGCGGTGGCGGATTTGCGTATGGCTTTACCAATAATAACTTCTTCCTGGAGCCAGAGATACAAAGCACTTATGAAGTAGGTGCAGAGATGAGGTTCTTTAAGAGCAAAGTAGGATTTGATATTACTTATTATAACACATTGAACGAAAAACAAATTGCCGAAAACTTCAGGGCCAGTTATGGTACCGGGTATGTACTGAATACGATCAACGTAGGTGCCACCCGCAATAAAGGACTGGAGATAAGCCTTGATGTGACTCCTATCGCACGGAAGAGTTTCAACTGGAATATGAAGTTCAACTTCAACAGGATGAGAAACAAAGTGATCTCATTGCCTGCTAATGTTCCTGAGTTCTATATTTCTGATACATGGCTGTTCAACAATGCCCGCGGCGGACTCGTAACCGGCGGACCTACAACGGCTATCACCGCCTTTGGATATGCCCGCAACGCCAATGGCGATATCCTGATCGATCCGGCCAACGGATTACCAGTAGTGGATGCATCTGCCTTTAAAGTAAGAGGTGACCGTAATCCAAACTTTACTCTGGGCTGGGTGAACACTTTTAAATACAAAAACTGGAACCTGAATTTCCTCTGGGACCTGAAAGTAGGTGGCGACATCTTTAATGGTACCGATATGTATCTTACACAACAGGGCATCAGCAAGAGAACAGATGACAGGTACACACCAAGGGTGATAAAAGGTGTGCTGAATGATGGATTGCAAAACAGCACTACCCCAACGGTGAATACTATTGCCATCATCCCTGCTTATAACCAGCAGTTCTATACTACCAGGATGCCTGAAGAAGAATTCATTGAAAAAGATGTGAACTGGTTCAGACTGAGAGATATTACCCTGCGCTATTCTTTGTCTCCTGAAGCGCTGAAAAGACTGGGCTTTGTAAAATCGCTGGGAATATTCATTACGGCGAACGACCTGATCCTGATGACCAACTATACAGGGGCAGATCCAGCCGTAAGCGGTAACACAGCCGGTACGAGAGGTGTTGGCGGATGGGGCTTCGACTTTGGTAATGTGCCAGCCCCGGTAAGCATCAACTTTGGTATCAGGGCAGGTTTTTAATCGTTAAACATTGACAAATAAAATATCAGCAATGAAAAAATATATTTTAGCAATCACCAGTATGGCCCTCTTTGCGGCACTGCTCAGCAGTTGTACCAAAAAGATCGATGAGGCATACGCTAATCCTAATGCAAACGTAAAAGTTCCCGTGGAAGGATTGCTTCCACCGATCATTTCCACCCTGGCAGGCAATTCTGCAGGACATGGGCCGCTGAATGATATTCGCTTTGTAGGTAAGTACATTCAGAATTTTGTTTTCTCCAACAGCGGCGGGCAATACGACCAGATGGGTGGTGTGACCGGCGCCAGTGATAATGCAGCTTCCGTGTGGAGGACCCATTTCTATGATATAGGACAAAATTGCAACAACATGATCAAGTGGGCCATTGAAGATAAAAAATGGGACTATGCGGGTGTGGGCAAAGCCATTTTTGCCTGGAGCTGGCTTACCCTCTCCGATTATCATGGTGAAGTTATTTCTACCAACGAGGCCTTCAATTCCAGCCTGCTCACCTTTACCTACGGCACACAGGAAGAAGTATATGGCTATGTGAGATCATTATGTCATGAGGCGCTTAATTACCTGAATAATACGGGTGATGCAGCCAGCCCCACTAACCTGGCCATTGGTGACCAATACTTCTATAATGGCGATGTGAACAAATGGAAAAAGTTTGTGTACGGTGTACTTGCCAGGTCATTTAATCATTTAACTAATAAATCCTTTTATAATCCTGATTCAGTTATTTATTATGCAGACAGGGCCATTACTACCAATGCTGATAATGCCACGGTAAAATTTGCCAATACCGGTATCAGCGGCACGGCTAATTTCTTCGGCCCGCTGAGAGGTAACCTCGGCAGCACAGCAGTAGGTACAGAAACTTCCATCCGCCAGTCGGCCTTTATTGCCAACCTGATGAGCGGTGCAAACAATGCTTTTTTGGGAGTGGCTGATCCAAGGGCCATATACCTGCTGCGGCTGAATGCCAACGGTACTTTCAAAGGAGTGGTGCCCAATCTCGGACAAGCAGTTATTACCGCTAACGACCGACCGGAGAATTTTCACGGGGTAAGCCAGGTAACTGGTGTTATCAATACGGCTCCTTCCACCGATAATAATTGCCGTTATGTTTTCCGGAATGCATCGGAGTTTCCAATACTCACGGCTTCTGAAGTATTGTTCATGAAAGCAGAAGCTTTATACCGTAAAGGATTAAAAGGAGATGCGCTTACCGCCTATACCACCGCAGTAAGCCTGAACATTGATATGCTCACCACCACTTTTGGGGCCAATATCCCCGCAGGTATGGAGATCACGCCGGCTAAGAAGGCCGCCTATATGGCCAACACAACGGTTATTCCGGCCTCTGCTGCCACTTTTACCATGACGCATATTATGCTGCAGAAATATATCGCCCTTTATATTCATGGCGCCTTTGAAACATGGGTGGACATGAGAAGGTATCATTACAGGGACCTGGACGAAAATACAGGACAGCAGGTGTACAGAGATTTTACCCTGCCCGCCACCATCTTTGTAAACAATGGAGGCAAAGAGGTGTACAGGGTACGTCCACGCTACAATTCAGAATATGTTTGGAACCTGAATGAGCTGAACAGGATCGGTGCCAGTGCATTGGACTATCACACAAAAAGATGCTGGTTCTCCGAGCCATAATAATATTTTACCTAACTAAAAAGACTACTAATGAAACGCAGCATAATTAAATTAACCGCCATCCCTGTTCTCAGCCTCGGACTGCTGATGCAGGCCTGCGAGAAAAAGACCGACCTGGTAACCACGGAAAGAAAAGACTTTAGCAACAGCTCGATAGCGCAGGTATATGTAGCTACTGTTAATGCCTCCCGCAATGCCGTATCAGTAGATGGAAAAGTGGTGTCCGGATCTTTATTAACGTCCGGCAGCGTATTTCCGGGAAGCACACCCGGCTTTGAAGTAAGCCCCGGCATAAAAGCCTTCCTGGTAAGGGATACGCTTTCCACTACCACGCAATTGCCATTATCTTTTGCTGAGAACTTCCAGTTTGGTAAAAGCTATACCGTGTTTATGTATGATACCATCAATGCTCCCAAACAGAAAACGGTGGAAACGAACATCGTCATACCTTCTGACAACACAGCCAGGTTACGCTTTGCCAATTTCATCTATAACCCAACTGCACTGCCTTCTGCCTTTGATATATTTTCCAAAAAAAGGAATGCCGTTATATTTTCCAATGTGAATCTGACGGATGTTACTCCCTATATCCCTTATGATTCCGGAGTTAATGATACTTTTTACATCCGGCCGGCCGGCAGTTCAGTTAACCTGCAAAACTTTACTCCAAGTACTACTTCTCCGCCAGGCGTATTCTTTGATATGTTTACTACGCTGAACCCTACTGCCAAAAGAAGCTATACGCTTGTTTTCAGGGGAGGATACAGGGCCTTTAGCACTAGTAACAGTACTGTGAGAACATTATCGGTATTCACCAACTATTAATACACCTGCTGTACATAAAAAAGCTGTTCATTCCGAACAGCTTTTTTTTATTGTCATTAAATGGCTTTCTCTTTTACCCAAAGAACACATACGCCAGTATAATAGAAGTAATGATGCCCACCAAATCGGCCAGCAGCATGGCCCCGATGGAATAGCGGGTGT
>CALSAT010000211.1:0-6925 GCA_943372905.1 Bacteroides fragilis
AGGGGCCTTCCGAAGGGGGTGAGGGGGCCTTCCGAAGGGGGGGTGAGGTACTTCCGAAGGGGGTATGAGGTACTTCCGAAGGGGGTCTGAGGTACTTTCGAAGGGGGTGAGAGGTACTCTCGAGGGGGTGAGAGGTATTAACCAGGGCGGAAAAGCGAAACCAGTATTTTATTCACGGCTTTTAGGGGCCGGTGCGCAGGAATAGCGATACGGATAACGACCCTATGCTTTTTGGTTTATTTAAGGAAGGAAGACTAATTGAGAGCCAGGAAGTGGACAAGCAATTTTTGGTATATTTAATCAGCATGAAATTTTATCTCGGTGTAACCGACACGAACTGGTATCACTTCCTGGCCCAGCAAAACAGAGCTGATGTCAATTTTTGGCAACCTGGAGGGCAAACCCGATTCAGAGTACTATCAAGTGGAGAACCATTTCTTTTTAAACTTAAAGGATCTCTAAACTCGATTGGGGGAGTAGGTTTCTTTTCAAGCCACACCTTTTTACCATTATCATTAGCCTGGGATGTGTTTGGAAATGGCAATGGATGCAATTCTTTTCAGGAGCTGCAAAGAATAATTCTATCGTTGCGGAAAGACAAAAGCAATCTTAACCCAACAATTGGCTGTATTGTTTTGACAAATCCCATATTCTTTAATAAAGAAGACTGGATTCCGGTACCTCCTGACTGGCATCCAAGTACGCAGCAGGGTAAGTCGTATATAATTGATTCCGAAATTGGAAGGGAAACCTGGAGAAGGGTTGAGTTATTATTGCAAAAGTATTTGTATGCCGTGCCGAAGGAAGAAAAGAGCCAACTGTTGCTGGAAGAACCGGAAGCAAGATATGGGAACTCTATTTTAACGAAAGTAAGGCTTGGTCAGGGTGCCTTTAGAGTAATGGTCACAGATGCTTACAGCAGGAAATGTGCTATCACCGGGGAAAAGACATTGCCTGTGCTGGAAGCCGCTCACATTAAGCCATATGCAGAATCAGGTCCTCATTTTATTTCCAATGCATTATTACTTCGATCCGATTTGCATAAACTGTTTGACTCAGGGTATATTACTATTACTCCAGAATTAAAAGTGGAAGTAAGTAAACGAATAAAAGAAGAGTTTGAAAACGGGAGAGAGTATTATCGTTTTCATGGTGGGGAGGTTCATAATTTGCCGAGCCGGTTAATGGATAAGCCGGAAGTGAAGTTTATTGAGTGGCATAATGAGAATATTTTTAAGTTTTGATCTATATCTATCTTTCTATTCCAGTAGTGAGGCAAGATTTATTTTACCTTTCCAACCACTTTCTGATATGCAATAATAAAAAAGGAGTTCGTCTGATTCTTTGAAAAAGATCGGATGATTAATTATAGACATGATGCAAGATATACGCTTGAATGCCCGCCTTAACCGGCGTATAATTATTGATTATTTACAGAACAATTACCTGCAACGGGATAATGGTAAGGTTAAAGCTCGCCCGGCAAAGCAAATATGTTTGTTCTGTTCAGTGACTACCAATATTACTCAAGAGCATGTATTGCCAAGATGGGTGTTCGATAAAGATCCGAATCGATTCTTTAATACAAAGATTAACGGCTTATCTCATAAATACAATCGGACAACAATTCCTGCTTGTGCTACTTGCAATAATGACTTGTTAAGCGCAGTTGAAAATAGAGTACTTCATTTGTTTCAGCAACATCAGCAAATGCAATTTTTTTTTACAGCTGATGAATCGGCAGATGTTATTCGCTGGCTGGAATTACTTGATTACAAGTATCAGGTATTTAGTTTGATGACGAAATTTAGAGCAGTAAAAGGGAAAGGGCAGATTGAATTTCTTACCGATTATTCCTTATCTGTGCTCGATCCAAACATTGATTATTCACCAGCTCAAGTTATGTATAATCTTCGAGAGGCTTTGCGTCGTATCAGCATCAAGTCGAAGGAAAAAATGTTGAACTCGCTGGTTACTTTTAAGTCCAAAAATCCTGATTTTCATTTCTTTCATAAGAATAATGATTTCCTGTTCTTGGAATTGCCAAAGTATAAATTGGCATTACTTTATTTCTATAAACTGACATTCCCAAATGTTAGTGAAGCACATGAAGCGGCACAAAAAGTTATCAAGCAGCATTATTAATAAAACCTCCGTTCTATTTAGACTTCCTTCCTAAGAAACGATTCGATAAATTTTCCCGGCATGGCAACAAATCACTGCTGCGACCCTTTAGCACCAGCCGTTCCTACGGAACGGTTTGGTATGCTTCACCTTTGTACTACCCACCAGATGTTCCGCTGTAACAAAAAGAAACACTTTGGCATCGGCAGTTGGTTAAAGCTGATATGGCCCCCTTAAAATGAACCCCTTTTTTGTTTAAAAATTACGCATAAAACCGCTATTTTTGCGGCCCGCCGTTGTTAAAAGCTTTGGCGGATAAACCCAATGCGGGGGTAGCTCAGCTGGTTAGAGCATCGGATTCATAACCCGAAGGTCGGCAGTTCAAGTCTGCTCTCCCGTACTGAAAGCCCACGAAAGTGGGCTTTATTATTTAAATTATGAGGTCATGATAAATCTCCGCCTCGCTACTCCTGCTGATGCTGCTGGTATCCTGGCCATCTATGCCCCTTATATTGAGCATACCTCTTTTACATTTGAAACGGAAGTGCCTGCCGTGGAGGCTTTTGCGGACCGCATCCGCCAGTACCTGCTCCATTATCCCTGGCTGGTGCTGGAAGTGGATGGCCTCATTGCCGGGTATGCCTATGCGTCCCGCTACAGGGAACGGGTAGCCTACCAATGGAGTGTGGAATGTTCTGTTTATATACACGATGATTTTCACCGGCGCGGCATCGCCTCGGTGCTTTATACCAGTTTATTCGATATTCTTTCCCGCCAAGGCTTCCGTAATGTGTATGCGGTGATCAATCTGCCGAATGATAAAAGTGTGGCCCTGCATGAACGGCTGGGTTTTACCTATTTCGCCACTTATGAGCAGGTGGGATATAAACTGGGCCGCTGGAAAAACGTGGGCTGGTGGAGACTGATATTGAATGAATTTGGGAATGAGCCGGCAGCTCCGGTGGCTTTTGCGGAGTTGGACCTTTCCTTTCTGCCTGCCCTGCTGGAGGAAAAAGCAGCGGCGCTGAAATAAATTTCAGGATATAATGGCAAGTAATACAGGCACACTTTTAGGAAATACAGGAACATGATGACACGGGTTGAACGGATGAACACCGATTATTTATACTGCTGCGAAGTGTAAAGTATCTTATTCAATTTCAATTTGCAGTAAACTTAATGATATGCAACTGTAGTGAGGTGGCAGGTTTTCGGTGGATTCGGGTGTGATGACCTCGAGGATTGTAAATCCGCATTTCACATAATAGTCATTCAGTTTGGGGTTATCTCCCCAGGTATCCATGCGGATGAATTTCTTTTTTAATTCTTTTCCATGTTCTTTGGCCCAATCCACTATTTTACCAGTATAGTTTTTTCCCCGGTGGGACGGATGTGTTACGATGCGGTGGATATATACTGCGGCGTCTTTATTTCGGTTGCCCCAGATATGCGGGTCTTCATAGGCGGTCATAAATATGCAGGCGACCGCATCTTCTTCTACAATCTTCCATTGACGTTGCTCTTCTATTTCTTTTTTTATTAATAGCGGGTCAAATGATTGCCAGTGGTGGTTGGAGTTGGCTTTCTGGTGTTCCCGGGCCAGGTCGTAGAATTCAAACATGAGGGGCATGTCATCGGGAGTACAATTCACAATGGTCATGGTGTAAACTTAAAGACTTTTCCTGATGGAAAAAAAGGGCGATACAGGCGCATGGTTTTGTGAAATACAGGCATACGATTTATTTTGATAAGTCAAAATCCAAGAAAATACATTTTGCACACGGATGATAAGGGTTGGACGGATGAACACTGATTGTTTATACTGCTGCGCAGCATAAATTGGATATTCTATGATCAGGGTTTAACAGATTGATCTGTGTCCATCTATCTAATCCGTGTAATCTCCCGTTTAGACGGGACAGGCTGTGTGCTAAAAAATCAGGCGAACAAAAAAAAGCCGCTCCAACCGGAGCGGCGTAGTTATAGCGGGCAATCGTTCTCTAAAAAGTAAAGGCGATACGGGCAAAGAGCCTTCTGCCATTGAAGCCCATCTGTACGGCATCCCAGGCGCCACCGGTCTCGGTATTATAAGCCCAGTCTTTGGCACCTTTCACCACTCCAAAATCAGGATGTGCATTGAGCACATTATCCGCACCGGCAAAAATGGTGAGGCATTTGGTGATCGGGTAACTAACATACAGATCACTTACGATCTTACCGGAATAATCATACTGATCAGGTACATCCCCGCTGCCATTATCCAGCGGTACGGTAGGATTGATGCCCAGCCCATCCTGGCCATAGCCCAGCAGTGTTACTTTTCCAAAATATGTGAGACGGGCACCGGCCGTAAATTTCTTAATGCCGTATTCAAAATTGAAAGCAAATTTCATATTCGGAGCAGACGCTAAAATGAATTTTTGCTCCCTGTCACTCAGGAATGTTTTGCGCAGGAATTCTGATCCGCTCAGTTTAGCGGGCACATTGATCTCGTTGATCTTCATGCCCTGGATATTTCCGGTAAGTAATGCTTTGATACGGTTGTCGCCCATTTTTTTATTATAGTCTATCACAATGTCCACACCGGTATTGGTGGTGTTCACGGCATTCGCAAAGAACTGTGCGAGGCTTACATTCAGTGCTGCCATTTGTGAACGGAGACCTGCATCGAGGTTGGGGTCGCTTCCGTCGAACTGGCCGCTGATCACTACCCGGTCTTTTATTTTCGTCATGTAGCCGTCGAGTGTTACGTTCAGTTCAGGAGTGGCCTTCCAGGTAAAACCTAAACTGGCGCTGAGGCTTTTTTCCTGTGTGAGTGCCGGGATACCGGCTGCTTTTGCCAGGTTGCTGTAGTTGGGGGCGATCTTTACTTCGGCAATAGTGGCTGCCTGCACGGTAGTGAAGGTAGAGCTGAAGTTTATTTGCTGCAGCGATGGTGCCCGGAAGCCGGTGCTGAAAGAACCCCTGATGTTCACATCAGACGATGCTTTGTAGCGGGTGGCTACTTTATAATTATGGGTAAAACCAAAATCGCTGTAGTCTTCCACTCTTGCGGCAAGATCAACAAGCCATTCTGGTGTTACATCTATTTCGGCATCGGCATATAAACCCCATACGGTACGGTGTGCATTTACTTCATCGGCAGGCTGGTATCCGGGAAAACCCTGTGCGCCGGTGGCTTTGGCCGGATCGAAGTTCTTATAAGAGCCTGGTTCGCCTGCATATATTTGATAATTCTCGTAGCGAAACTCTGCTCCTACACCGAGGTTGAATTTTTTAGAGAACTCTTTGCTCAGGTTAAGGTTAGATGTGTTTTGCAGGAAGAAGAAACCACCATCATCAAAACTGGTTTGCGCAGCGCCCTGTGAGGCGTTGTAAGTTTTATCCCCATAGAAATGGAAATTGTTTTTACCAAAGGTGTTGCTGAGGTCCCAGTTCCAGTTGCGGCACACACCTTTGAAACCACCGGTGGCGGCATTATCGTTGATCTTGGTTTGTATATGCGGGCTGTACCATACTTCACCATCGCTGCCCACTCTCATGATCTCTGGATCGAAGATGAGATCACCCAAGTTATTGGTTGGGAAACGTTCGGGGCGGGCGGAGAAGTTGCGGGTAAAGGCATACGCATCAGATGATTTATGATTGAAGCTGCCGAAAGTGTAGAAGGAGGTCCTTCCTTTCATGGGTATCTCCATATTGTAAAATGCTCCACCACTGTTCATACCGGCATCGCCATGGCCGCGGCGATAGATGTCTAAATACATGGCTTCATCATCGGTGAGGTAGTTCTCTGTCTTTAATGCTTGGCGGAATGTTTTGCTGGTGCTTACTCCTTCAAAGGTCAGGTTGATAAAACCACCACGGGTACCGATAGGCACACCAAAGTTGATATTGGCGGCGATGGTCTTGCCATCGATCTTGCCTGCATGTTCATAATCTTTATGCAGGTTAGGTTCGTAAGCGGTATTGAATTTTGGATCGAGGTAACCGGCCACACCGATAGTACCTGTTACTTTGTTGATATTCTTTTTGGTGATGAGGTTGATAACACCGGCAATGGCATCAGAACCATACTGGGCGGAGGCACCGTCTCTTAATATTTCCACCCGGTCGATGGCGAAGGAAGGAAGAGAGTTGAGGTCGGTACCAGCATTACCGCGGCCTCTAGTACCAAACACGGCAACGAAGGCGGTCTGATGGCGGCGTTTGCCATTTACCAATACTAAGGTTTGATCGGGACCAAGTCCACGCAGGGTGGCCAGGTCTATATGATCGGCGCCATCGCTGCCGCTTTGTTTATTATAGTTGAAAGAAGGCGCTGCATAGTTAAGTACGGAGGTAAGGTCCATGCGGGCAGTGGGGGCCGTGGCGGCTGATACGTTGATCACATCCACGGGGGCAGTGGTCTCTGTTTTTACCCGGCCGAGGCGGCGGGTTCCCACCAGTACTACCTGGCCCAGTTCTTCTATGGCCTGTTGCAGCGATACCCTGATGGTGCCGGTGGCTGCTACTGTTTGTGTAACATAACCTACCGATGAAATTTCGAGCTGATCATCTGTGCCGGTTTGTAATGTAAAGCTGCCATCTGCACCGGTGACGGCCGTTTTACCGGTCTTTTTTGATTTGACAGATACCCCGGCGAGGGGGAGACCGTTAGGATCTAAGATGGTTCCGGAAATGGTTTGTTGTGCAAGTGATGCGAGCCCTGTAAATACTACCGCCAGGGCCAGGAGAAGAGCCTTCCTCATACTAGTTTGTTTTGGTTAAAGAAATGATGGTTTAAATATAATGGAAAATT
>CALSAT010000212.1:0-6879 GCA_943372905.1 Bacteroides fragilis
GAAATGCGGCAGATGGCCCTTATCAATATCCTGAAAGATACTGCGATCATGGGCTTTGCATTGCATATCGCAGCAGGTGCACATCACCAGCATTTTCACCTGGAAGAAGCAGACTGATAAAAGAAATATACAGGTAACGTTAAATTACCGGCACAACTGCCGTATGATACTCTTATGCTGCGGGTATAAGCCCGCCAGAACGTTCGCTTCGGCAAGTTCAAAATCTTCGAAGTCGAAACCGGGAGCTACGGTGCAACCTACAAAAGAAAAAGTGCTGCCGGGAGCGGGCTGGCTGGCAAACCAGCTATTGGCCGGTACTACGTACTGGAATAACTGGCCTTTACGGCTATCATTTCCCAGTGTAGTTATTTTCATTGCACCATCGGCCTGTATCTCATACACCAGCAACGGATCGCCGGTATAGAAATGCCAGCACTCATCACTTTTTATACGGTGAAAAGCAGAAAAATTCCCTTCTTCCAATAAAAAATAAATGGCGGTGGATATAGGACGGCTGCCACTGAACCTTTGGGGCAATGCACTGGCAGCGATCCGCTCATCACTTTTATAGGTTTGACTGTACCAGCCACCTTCCGGATGCGGCTGCAGAGAATATTGTGTTATTAATTGTTGAGGAGTATCCATACTGTATATATTTCCTGATGAAAGATAGAGAAAGAATTCTTTCTGCAAACTGTTCTATCCCTGTTTACAATACACTGAACAGCAGTGTCTTTAGGAACATTAACAGCGATACTGCTGCTTAAAGACTACCTTCCTGACCTTGCCGGTAATAAAACCGGCTTTAAATCAATTTATATGTCAAATATTACACAGGTCGTAAATGTAGATAAGAACCTGAAAACACTGAAGAAAAGTGTACATGCATCCGACCTGGACCAACTGCTGAGCAGTTCCGGCCCTTATACTTTTTTTGCTCCCAGCGATATGGCTTTTGAGAAATTAGAAAAGGGAATGATGGAGCAATTGCTGGAGCCGCAAAACAGGGCTAAACTCGCTAACCTGATGAACAATCATATCGTGAGTGGCAAGATCCTTTATACAGAATTAAAAGATGGCGACAAACTTACTACGGTAAACGGCAGGGAGTTGCTCGTAGAAGTAAAAAACGGTACGGTTTCTATCGGCGATACGAACATACTGCCCCGGGAAGCAAAAATATCCAATGGCGTAATGCACCTGGTGGATACTGTAATGCAATAAATTATTTTGCATAGCAATAAAGCCCCTGATACAGGAGGCTTTATTGCTATTAAGCAAACCGGTTTTATTCCTTCACCATTGTTGCTTGTAAGGTTTGCCCATCCGCCGATAACTTCACCACATACATACCTGCAGGCAACCCCGTAATCCGCAATTTCACCCCCTGGCTGTTATTACTGTTGATCTTTTGCGAAAGCACCTGTTTCCCATTTATATCGTACAGGTAAACCGTACCACTGGTAACTGTATTCCTGATCGTAAGCTCCTCTTTTGCCGGATTAGGGAATAATAACAACTGGCTTTCTTTATCAAATATCACCAGTGCGATTTTTGAAAGTTCAGCAGATCCATCCATATTTAACGAGCGGAGGCGGTAATGATTTTTGGCAGCTCCCGGTGCTATATCGGTAAAAGAATAATTTCTAACACTCGTAGAGTTGCCTGCTGCTGCTACTGTACCTATTGCATTAAAATTGATACCATCAGCTGACCGTTCTACCAGGAACGATTGACTGTTCTCTTCGGTGGCTGTTTGCCAGGTGACCAGCGTTTGCTTTCCTTTTTTAACTGCCTCAAAAGAAACCAATTTTACCGGCAGCAATACAAAACCGGGTAATGTATAACCAGCCGCAGTGTACCTTGTATGGATGGCCAGTCTTTCAGCATTCGTATAACCTAAGTTGGTGGCAGCAAGGTACACGGCATTAGCCGCATCATTCTGGTTGGTGCTGCTGTTCGTCATACCTAATCCTGTCCAGAATGCCCTGTCTGCTTTTTGCCGGCCGATATCATCCCATATTTTCATATTGGCCGTAGCCCATATTTGTCCGTCAGTATGAATAGCGCCTGTTAGTCCGCCAGGATATAGTGCTGCATAATTTAAAACCCGCCCACCCCAAAATGGATTATGCCCATCCCAGTTAAACATCCAGTGATAAGCTGTTTGTGCAGTGGTCCAATAACCCCGGAAGCGGCTGTAGGAGCCTGCGATATAATCTCCTGTTCCTTCACTCAGTCCGTTTACCTGCGACAAGCCGCCGGCCGTTACCCAATCATGCAGGCCATGTCCCAACTCATGAACGATCACATCAGCATCTTCTGCATCATCCACACCCCCTTCGCCAAAAGCCAACCGGCCCGAGCCACTTAAGTAATGTGAGTTATCTGCGCCGCTCAATCCCGAAGGGTCGAACCGGACGCCGCCTGTATATTGATATGGCATGATGCTGAGCCCTAAGGTGGTGTTCAGGTAGCGCATCATCGCATCAATATGATAATAAGTATTCACTGCTTCAAAAGCATCTGCATTCCGATCAAAAGCGAAAGTGGAGCTTGCTTGTGTGAACAAGCCTTTATTGGGTGCTTCAAAATCCTGAATCACTGCATAAGGACCTACCAGCGAATGCACACCTACGGAAAAGGTGATGTCATTCAGCGTAACGCTTTTTAGTTGTGCTGTAAGCACAGCCGCATTGGCATCGCTGCCATCTACATAAGAGCCTCCATAAGCTGCGAGTGCGGTAGTAAGGGGGTCTGGATCAAATACATTGCCTGTACCATTTACCGTGATACGGGCGGGCCGTTTGAATGGCAGCGGTTCCGGTTTATCTTTTTTCCGGTGATAACTGGCCGCATCTAATACCTGTAGCAGGGCACCGGTTTTTGCATTCACATACGCTTCCCACTCTCCTACAGGAGCGTCAGAAGCAATATTGACACGGTACACCAGGTAATCGTTATTAAGATGACGGAGCACCATCAGTTCATTTGATTCAAAATCAGTATGCCCGCTGCTTATACCAATATGATCGATCACCTGCTGGCGGGCCGCCACAGATGTTAGTACAGGGGCTATATCTGCCAGGCTGATACCATACTGAAAACCATTCATTACATAGTCCACTGTTTTATCTGCCCTGATATGTACGGTGATCTCCGCATTCTTATTTACAGGTAATCCTTTCCAGGTTTGCCGCAGGCGCACTACCGTACCCGCTGCGTCAGTGCGAATAGCATGCAGGCGGAGACTTTGAATATCGGCTGGCGTCAGGCCCAAAATATTTCTGCTGGCAGTTAAATACTGACGGGCCTGTGCTTCCGGGGTGGCAGCCTCGGCCCGAAAAGCCACCTGGTAAATTGCGGATGGTCTTCCTGTTCTGTCAAGGATACGCATATTCCCTTCAATATGCCAACTCTCACTTTCAGCGGGCAACCTGATCTCTGCAGCGGAGACCGGGTTAGGTTTTTGGGCGATGACATCTGTAGACAACAACGCAGAGGCAAAAAGCCCGGCTATGTAAAAGTGTTTGAGTCTCATATTCGTGGAAGTTTAAATGTGCGTTTAAAGATAAAGAATTGAAATAAACCCGCTGGCTGTTTTATATTGCTGCCGCAATTCATGATCTATTACAATATACATTACCCGGATGCAATGCCCGGTGCCCTGCTGGATGAATACCTTGCCAAAGGCTGGTACCGTATGCAGCAGACCATTTTCACCACCGATATCATTATTAAGAACGACATGGTGATTCCCGTATTCTGGATACGGCTGGTAATAAAAAGATACCGGGCCAATAAAAGCAGTAAAAAGATCAGGGAACTGAATAAAGATTTTACAGTTACCATAACCAATGGTACCATTACTGCCGAAGCAGAAGAATTATACCAGCTCTACAAATCGTCTGTGAACTTTGAGATATCTGAATCAATAACAGACTATCTCGTTGGCGAAACTATATCCAGTATTTACAACACCCGGTGCCTGGAGATCCGGAATGGCAGTCAATTAATTGCAGCGGGGTTTTTTGATGAAGGCGATACTACACTTGCCGGTATTCTTAATATCTACCATCCCGATTACAAACAAAAGAGCCTGGGTAAATACCTGATGCTGCTCAAGATTGAGTATGCCTTGCAGCACAACAAACAATTTTACTATCCCGGCTATATCAGTACCACTTTTTCCAAGTTTGATTACAAACTGTTCCCGGACAAGGAAGCCACCGAAGTTTACCTCAGCAACAGCCGGCAGTGGGTACCCTGGTTATCCATGACAAGCGGGCAACTGGAAGAGCAGTTATTTGAAAATATGACCGGCTTTGAAGACGCCGGGAACGAAGATCTGAAATAAATACTCCTCTAATCAGGCCATTGCTTGACCTATATCATACCACCCGGAAAAAGAGGACACTAAGTTGCAGGAATATAAATTGCCTGCTATGCTCCCTGATATTGCTATCTCCCAATCAGCACCTATTCGGCATATTAAAGATATTGCTGCTTCTATTGGTATTAATAATAATGACCTGGAATACTATGGCAAGTACAAAGCAAAATTGCCGCTTTCGCTGATCAATAAAGAAAAGATCAAACAACACCACCTGGTATTGGTTACTGCTATCACTCCCACCCCCGCTGGTGAAGGAAAGACAACGATCTCTGTCGGGCTTGCAGATGGATTGAACCTAATTGGTAAAAAAGCAATGGCGGTATTGAGAGAGCCTTCTCTTGGTCCCGTATTCGGATTAAAAGGTGGCGCAACAGGCGGCGGCTACTCTCAGCTTATTCCAATGGAAGATATCAACCTGCATTTCACCGGTGATTTTGCCGCTATTGAAAAAGCTAATAATCTTTTGGCTGCACTCATCGATCATAATTTGCAAAACAAGAAAAGAAGTTTACAGATAGACCCCCGGACCATTGTTTGGAAACGGGTGATGGATATGAACGACAGGGCACTTCGCCATATCGTAATCGGCCTTGGCGGCACTGCTAATGGCATTACCCGTGAAGATGGCTTCAATATCACACCTGCTTCAGAGATCATGGCTATACTCTGTATGTGTACCGGCATGGACGACCTGAAAAGAAGGCTGGGAAATATTTATATCGGCACCACATTCAGCGGAGAACCGGTTTTTGCCCGCGACCTGCAGGCAGTTGGCGCAATGGCCATTTTATTAAAGGATGCCATCAAGCCTAACCTGGTACAAACGCTGGAAGGCAACCCTGCATTATTACACGGCGGGCCCTTTGCCAGCATTGCACAAGGCACCAATTCTATCCTGGCTACACAAATGGGTTTATCACTGAGTGAATATGTAATTACAGAAGCTGGTTTTGCGGCCGACCTCGGGGCTGAGAAATTCTTTAATATTAAATGTGTGGAAGCGGGATTAACACCACAGGCCGTAGTGGTGGTGGCTACCATACGGGCATTGCGCCATCATGGCGGCGCCAAAAAAGAAGAACTCTCCTTTCCTTCCACAGAAAAAGTGGAAAAGGGATTACCAAACCTCGGCAAGCATTTGGAAAATATGCAACTCTTTGGTATGAAAGCAGTGGTGGCGATCAATTATTTTCCCGGTGATACCCAAGAGGAAATAGAATTGGTACAAGCATTTTGCAAAAACTATAACACGGAGGCCATTGTTTGCACCGGCTTTACAGAAGGTGGAAAAGGGATGACCGCATTGGCCCGTGCCGTTACCACATTAGTGGAAAATAATGGCAGTCATTTTCATCCATTGTATGAAAGAGCTATGTCTATCGAAGAAAAGATATATACTATCGCTACAAAAATATACGGTGCCAATGCTGTGGAGTATGCAGTAAAAGCCAAAGTACAACTGAAACATTTAAAAGAACTCGGCTTTGAGCAATTACCTGTTTGTATGGCCAAAACGCCGAAGAGCTTGTCTGATGATGAAAGAAAGTTCGGTTGCCCCAAAGACTTTATCGTTACGGTACGGGAGTTTGAATTTGCTGCCGGTGCCGGTTTTGTCATTCCGATACTGGGAGAAATGATGCGAATGCCCGGCCTTCCTGCCATACCGGCAGCAGAGGGAATTGACATTGATGCGAATGGCGTCATTACAGGATTGAGCTAACAAGTCATTTTATATCCAGTATATCTGCGAACTCTTCCATGTCTTCATCACTGCCCGATAATACCATGAGGTGATCTCCTTCGAGTAATTTATCCGATCCGGTTGGCTGTCTGTATTGCCCGTTTCGTTTGATGGATAAGATATGTATTGACGGCGGAAAATGCAGTTCCACAATTCTTTTCCCGATCGCTTTTGATCCGGGAGCGATCAGCAGTTCTTTCATTTCATCGGCCACATAGGCTGTACCTGGTGCCGTATCGTCACTTATTTCCGCAGGTGGTTCAGTTACCCGCAGCCACTTAGCCATAAGCGGCAGCGTGGTACCCTGCAATATCACAGAAGAGATGGCAATAAAAAATACCAGGTTGAAGATCAGCCGGCCTTCACCAAGTCCGGCTATAAGCGGATAGGTGGCAAACACAATGGGTACACCACCCCGCAAGCCCACCCATGAAATAAACAGCTTACTCCGGATACTGGCATTGGAAAAAGCCAGCGCAGTAAAAACACCTGCAGGACGGGCTACGAATATTAAGAAAGCAGCGATCAACAGCCCGGCACCCATCACGGGTACTACTTCAGAGGGATATACAAATAATCCCAGCGTAAGGAACAGCACGATCTGCATCAGCCAGGCCTGTCCGTCGTAAAATTTCACCAGGCTTCGCTTATGAATAAAATCACGGTTACCCAAAATCAATGCAGAAAGATAAATGGCAAGAAACCCATTGCCACCGATAACGTGGGTGGCTGAATAAGTAAA
>CALSAT010000213.1:0-6820 GCA_943372905.1 Bacteroides fragilis
AATATTCCCGCACCATAGCAGCAGCGCCAGAGACTATGGGGGTGGCCATGCTGGTACCGGCAAGAAACACATACGCAGGATTGGAATAAAAACTGTCGAAGTTTCTGTCCGGTGCTGTACTTGATTTAGCAGAAAGAATATTAGTCCCCGGTGCTACAATGTCCGGCTTGATGCGGCGCTCCGGGCGGCAGGGTCCCCTGCTGCTGAATACAGCCAGTGATTCTGCATCGCCATTATCCCGCTTGCTGTTACTGGCGCCTACGGTCAATCCATTTTTGGTGGTGGCTGGTGAGCCTACCGTCCCAAATCCCGGCAGCGGGTTGCCGTTCTTATCTTTTTTATTCGCTGCATCATTACCAGCTGATACGATCACCAGCATTTCCTGCTTATCATACATGAACTGATCGATCATCGCTGAATCAAAGGTGTAATACGATTCCGTAGCAGAGCCCCAACTGATGTTGAGGATCCTTGCACCCTTTTCATAGGCCTGTTGCAAAAGTTCGGGCAATTGCAATTCCAGGTCGCAGAGTTCTTCATTCTCATCCAGCAATGACTGAAAGAAAACAGTGGCGCCGGGTGCGATGCCTTTTATCTGTCCCTGGGAGGCCGCACCATTACCTATGATGGTGCCGGTAACATGGGTGCCATGTCCGTGTGGATCGCTGGTATCGCCGGTTGCTTTTCTTCCCCATGCCACGGCTTCAATAGCGGTGGAAGAAAAGTCAGGATGCTGTTTATCTATTCCGGTATCGGCTACAGCGATGATCTCTCCTGTCCCGTTCTCTTCAAAAGCGGCAACTTCCTGCCCTGGTATATCAATGTTAATGAGTTGCCTGGCAATATCATTGTGCATCACCGGGGGAATATGTTCGTAGATAGCCTGTATGTATTTGTTTGATGAAAGTTTATACGCAATATCATTTCCCGCAGGCACCCTTACCCGTATCGTATTGCGGTAAGAAGCGATCTGTTCAATACCATGGCTGCCCAGGAAATCCCTCACCAGCGGTGCATCATCTTCACTGTGCAGCACAAGGTCCATCGTCAGCATGGTATCAGCCCCCGGTGTATCTGCATTGTCAAAATGATCTTTGCGAACGGTGAAGCCGGTGTCTTCGGCAGTGTATTGTTTTATCATGCGGATAAAACGGAAGTTCTCATCCCGCTGAATGGTTTCCAGTTGCTGCCGGTCATTGATCTTAATGATATAACTGTCGAAAGGTACCCGCTGCAATACGGGCAGCCCGATAGCTTCGAGCTGCTCACTGAAAACGGGCAGCAGGGGCGCATCTAAAGTGATGATATAAAAGGCCGGGAGTTCATGCTCCTGCGGTACTGTGGCTGCACCGGCAGGTGCTGACATATTATTACCAACGGCCACCACCTCTTCACCGGCAAGGATATTTACATAATTATATCCCGGTGATTCATGAGTAACGGATACTAATTCGTGGGCCTCTTTTTTTATGGAGTATTTATAAGTGCGGGTGGCACCGGGGGTGTGTACCGTCAATACAGTTGTATTAAGGATACGCAGGGCCAGCCCCTTCTTTTTCATTTGTTTGATCTTGGCCTCTGTGGAATGTCCGAGGATGTACCCATCTGTTTTTTGGTGCCCCGGCATTAATTCGTGTGCCAGTGCTTCTTCTTCCGGGTTCATAAAATACACGATCAGTTTTTTGCGCCGCCTTCCCCACCCGAAGAAATAATAACCGGTAGTGGTGCCCCCGAGTATCACCATACCAATGATGATCCATACCCAGGTGGGTATGCCGGGTGATGGCGCTGGCGGAGGAAGCGCATCAATCCTCAATATCAAACTGTCCTTACCGATAAGGCTGTCGTTGTCAGTAACAGTGAGTTCGAATACATATTCGCCTGGTTGCAGCCCCGTAACTTCGGTAGTGGCTGCAGACGGATCAGCAATATGATCCTTGCCGTCATCAGGGATCATTCTCCATTGGTAAGAAATGATATTGCCATCATCTTCTCCGCTGCCGGCAAGTATTATTGTTTCGTTTTCCTTTTTCCGCTGATCTGCTCCTGCTATTGCTTTGGGTGGACTTTTATCTTTTATCGGAGGATTCACCGTTACTTTTACTGTATCATAGCCGTATCCCTTCCTGTTGTCAGTAACTGTTAATAAAAATTCATAGTCTCCAACCTCCAGGTTTTCGATCCTTGTTATTGAGTTGTTTGGTGATACAATAACAGCATTATCAGCTCCTGTAAATTTTTGCCAATAAAATATGGGAGGGTCTCCATCGGGATCTGTTCCTGTTCCTTTCAGCAGTACAAAGTTCGTAGGCAATGTGATCGTTTGATCCTCGCCTGCATTAGCTTCAGGAGGCCGGTTTTGCTGTTCTGGTGGATACTTGCATATCAACCTCAGCCGGTCATTTGTTTCTGCTGATCTTTTTTTAATCTCTTCGTTCGCATCTGCATTCACTTTTTGCTGGGGCTTTCGAAAGAAATAGTTTGCCAGCTTTGTCTGGTTATACATATTGGTGATGCCCTGCTCCACCCGGTTCCTTAATTCGACATAGAACATCTTCTGCATCGAAAGCTCACCCTTTTGTTGACCAGTTAAGCAGGGGCCAAATATTTTCTGGTAAAGCGGAGTGCCTGGTTGTGCATCATTGATCAAATTATTGATATTCCCTTCCACAAATAATTGGATCCTTTTGAAATACTCCTGCTGGTTTGATTGCTGCCCCTGTGCCACAGTCATCATCATGAACGTAAGGGCAAACAGCCATTTAACGTACCGCTTTGACAAATGAAAAGAGGAAATGAACTGAACAACAGGTATGGATAATACATACCTGCATAACCGGGATTGGTTGCTGTGTGGATAAGGCATTGGTTTAGGTTACGGTACTTAAGGTAGCAAATTTTATTTGCAAAAGCTAATTAAAGCTTTCCCAAACAAACAGCCAGGCTTTCTTTCCAGTCTTTCAACTCAATACCAAATGCTTTTTGAATTTTAGTCTTCTCCAATACAGAATAAGCGGGCCGCTTTGCCGGTGTGGGATATTGTGAAGTGGGAATAGGATTTACGTTGCAGTTGCTACCGGTTAGTTCCTTTATAGCCAGCGCAAAATCAAACCAGCTGATGGCACCTTCATTACTATAATGATAAATGCCGGGCTGCCAATTATACGAGGTAATGATCTGCAGAATAGCCCCGGCAAGATCAGCAGCATAAGTGGGAGAGCCGATCTGATCATTCACCACACTGATCTCTTCTTTCTCGGCCCTAAGTTTCAGCATGGTCTTTACAAAATTCTTTCCGTATTCTGAATACACCCAGGATGTGCGGATAATGATGGTATCCGGGTTCAATGCTATGGCCTGCTTCTCTCCTTCCAGTTTGGTAGCGCCATATACTCCCTGCGGATTGGTGGGCGCATCTTCTTTGTATAGTTGGGTGGCCGTGCCATCAAACACATAATCGGTGGAGATATGAATGAACTGTGTATGATGTGCCGCACAAACAGCGGCCAGCACTCCCACCGCTTCCGCATTTACCTGGAAGGCTTTGTCTTTCTCCTGCTCGGCCCTGTCCACGGCAGTGTAAGCTGCACAGTTAATAAGAAATTGCGGGTTATAGGTATTAAAATAATGCCGCACCATTTCAAAATGATGGATAGGCAGGTCTTCTCTTGATAAAAAGATGAACTCAAACTGGGGAAAGGTAGAAGCCAGCTGTTTCAGTTCTTTTCCCAACTGACCGTTGGAACCGGTAACGAGTATCTTTTGCTTCATTACCATCAGCCTTCAAATACAAAATGGTTATTGCAATCAGCCAGCAGCGGCAATGCATTATCTTTTTCAGATACGATCGCTTCTTCGGCTGGTACTCGCCAGTCAATGCCAAGCGCCGGATCATTATAAATGATTCCCCCTTCGCTTTCTTTATTATAAAAGCCATCACATTTATACATCACTTCAGCCTTCTTGCTCAGCACGGAAAATCCATGGGCAAATCCTTTTGGTATCAGCAGTTGCTTTTTATTCCTGGCAGATAACACAATGCTAAAGCTTCTGCCATAGGTGGAAGATCCTTTGCGGATATCCACCACCACATCAAGTATCTTTCCCCGCAACACCCTTACCAGTTTTGATTGAGCAAATGGAGGCAGTTGGTAATGCAGGCCCCGGATCACCCCATAGGTGGAAGAAGACTGATTGTCCTGTACCCATTTAATGTCAACACCGGCCTCCCGGAAAATGTTCTCATTATATGATTCAAAAAAATATCCCCGGCTGTCTTCAAACACTTTCGGTTCAAAGACCAGTAAGCCGGGGAAATCTGTAGGATGAAAAGGCATATTATAAACTCCAGTAGATTCGGTTAACAATTTTATTGCGGTAGATGCCTTTCAGGTCAGCTACCATTGCATGTTCTTTGGTAATACCTGCAAAATACGCATCATCCAGCGCTGTGTATTCCTTGTGCGGCACGGTCACAATCACTGCGTCATAATCCGTTCCCGTTTTTGCAGTCAACCCAAATCCATATTCATGCTGGAGTTCATCAGAATCAGCATAAGGGTCTTCCACATCCACATTCACATAATATGACTTCAGGGCTTTTACCACATCCGCCACTTTGGAATTGCGGATGTCGCTTACGTTCTCTTTGAAGGTAGCCCCTTTCACCAGTACCCTGGCTGCTTTTACATCACCCGTGTTCTTGATGATATGCTGCACCACTGTTTTGGCTACATACTTGGCCATGTTATCATTGATGTTGCGCCCTGCCAGTATCACTTCTGCATCATACCCCAGTTCGCTGGCTTTGTAGGTAAGGTAATAAGGGTCCACACCGATACAGTGACCGCCCACCAAACCCGGCTGAAACTTCAGGAAGTTCCACTTGGTGCCGGCCGCTTCCAATACTTCATAAGTATTTATGTTCATCATATTAAAAATGATGGACAGTTCATTCATCAATGCAATGTTCAGGTCACGTTGAGTATTCTCAATGATCTTGGCGGCTTCTGCCACTTTGATGGAGGAGGCCCGGTGAACACCTGCTTTTACCACCAGTTCATAGGTTTGTGCAATTTCTTCCAGTGATTCTGCATCACAGCCTGAGGCCACTTTTACGATACTGGATAATGTATGGTTCTTATCACCCGGGTTGATACGTTCGGGGGAGTAGCCTGATTTAAAATCAATGATATTTTTTAACCCTGATAATTGTTCGATGATGGGAAGACAATCCTCTTCCGTACAACCGGGATATACGGTTGATTCAAATACCACATAATCCCCTTTCTTTATCACCTTACCTACCGTTTCAGATGCTTTCTTTACCGGGGTAAGGTCAGGCACATTATGCTCATCCACCGGGGTGGGCACAGCTACGATGAAGAACTTTGCTTCCCGCAGTACATCCAGCGAATCGGTAAAGGTGATATCACAACCATCAAAATCTTCTTTTACCAATTCATTACTTGGATCGATGCCCTGCTTCATCATATCTATGCGCTTCGGATTGATGTCGAACCCGATCACTGATATCTGGCGGGCAAATTCTAATGCGATCGGCAGCCCAACATAGCCTAAGCCTATCACTGCTAATTTTGCTTTCTTGTCAACTAACTCTTTGTACATTTTCTTTCGGATTTTTATTTCTGACTAATAAATTCTTTTGGTTGCTTGTTGAGTTCTTCAGGCGGCAAAGATTTGAAATACTCATAGGTGAGTTTCAGTCCTTCGGCCCTTTCCACCGTTGGTTCCCAGCCGAGCAGGTTCTTCGCTTTGGTAATATCGGGTTGCCGCTGCTTCGGATCATCTTCCGGCAGTGGTTTGTGCACAATGGTTACTTTATTACCGGTAAGAGACAATATTTCTTTGGCGAAATCAAGCAATGATATTTCATTGGGGTTGCCAATGTTCACCGGCATAATGTAATCGCTCAGCAGCAACCGGTAAATACCTTCGATGAGATCATCCACAAAACAGAAACTCCTGGTTTGTGATCCATCGCCAAAAACCGTAAGGTCTTCGCCCCGCAATGCCTGCCCGATAAATGCAGGTAGTGCCCTTCCATCATTCAACCGCATCCGTGGCCCGTAGGTATTGAAAATGCGGACGATTCTCGTATCCACTTTATGGAAGGTATGATAGGCCATCGTGATGGACTCCATGTACCGCTTAGCTTCATCGTACACGCCCCTGGGACCAACCGGGTTCACATTGCCCCAGTATTCCTCTGGCTGCGGATGCACCTGCGGGTCGCCATATACTTCACTGGTGCTGGCCACCAGTATTCTTGCATTTTTGGCTTTGGCCAATCCCAAACAATTATGAGTACCCATTGCTCCCACCTTCAATGTTTGAATCGGGATCTTTAAATAATCTATGGGACTGGCAGGGGAAGCAAAATGAAGTATGTAATCCAGGTGACCGGGTATATGGATAAACTTGGTCACATCATGATTGTAAAATTCAAATTGCTCCAGTTTGAAAAGGTGCTGAATGTTTTGCAGGCTGCCGGTGATGAGGTTGTCCATACCTATAACCCTGTAACCCTCTTTGATAAAACGGTCACAGAGATGCGAGCCTAAGAAACCAGCCGCTCCTGTTATAAGTACTCTTTTTTGTGCCATGAATACAATTAATTAATCGTGGCCCTTCCCACACTTTCATAATGAAAACCGAGTTCTTTCATAGAACCCAGGTCGAATAAATTCCTGCCGTCGAAGATAGCCTTGTTTTTCAGGCCTTCGGCTATTCTTGTAAAGTCGGGTGTGCGGAACTCATTCCATTCAGTAGCAATGATCAGCGCATCGGCGCCTGTCAG
>CALSAT010000214.1:0-6795 GCA_943372905.1 Bacteroides fragilis
GAACTGGAAGCAAACGGCCAGGTGATCTTTTATTATTGCGATGAAAACGGAAAGATAACCACGGCTGCCAATCCCAATAATGCCTCCCGGAATATTGCGGGTATTTGTAACGCCGGCCGCAATGTGTTTGGGATGATGCCGCACCCCGAAAGGGCCTGCTCCCGGGTACTGGGAAATACGGATGGACAGGAAATAATCCGGACCCTGCTGATGGCAGAGCAACTTGTGTAAGGAAAAGGTCATCTTGTGGCTGGCGCCTCCTGATTGGTCAGCCTGCTTACAAATTCTGAGGCCGGAGCTGATATAAATTTGCAGAAGGGAGTTTTAACAAACCGGTAGAACAATAAGTCTGATTTTTGCGTACCTGAATAAAACAACTTAAGATGAAAAGAACAGCAATATTGGTGATAGCAGTTTTTGCAATAGTGTCGGCCAAGGCCCAGCTCAGCCCTGTTACCTGGAGCTTTACGGCGACAAAAGTATCGGACAAGACCTACGAGGTACACATGACGGCCACTATTCAAAACAACTGGCATCTTTACTCACAAAGCCAGCCTGCTGATGCCATCGCTATTCCCACCACCTTTACCATCAATGCCAACCCTTTGTTTACCAAAGAAGGTAAAATAAAGGAAGTGGGTAAAATGGAAGTGATGAAGGATGCTTCATTGGGTGTATCGGCCAACCAGTATTCCCGTACCGTGGATTTTGTACAAAAGATCAAGTTGAAAGGGAATGCCAAAACAAATTTTAGTGGCAAGGTGGAATACCAGACCTGTGATGATAAAAAGTGTTTGCCACCCAAAACGGTTAATTTTAGCGTAGCGATAAAATAAATTTATTGACAAGTATACCTCATAGAACGAGTTCTTTTCAGGGACTCGTTTATTTTTTATAAAATACCGGACATGTTTTCACTCCTGAGAAAAATAACTGCTATCACTCTCTCATTGGTCATTCTTACTTCAGCGGCATTTGCACAGGACAGTCTTGGCGCTGTGCAGCAGTTGGATGTGCAGAGCCGCAAGACCGGGGAAGGCCGCTACGAATTGAGTTTTACAGGGCCCGTTTCGGGCAATTGGCAGATCTACGCACCCAACCAGGTACTATCAGATATAAAGACAGCAGAGTTGAAGTTTGCTGATTCATCCGTAGTGCAGCAGGGAGAGTTCGGCTTGTCCAATGAACCGCTGGAGATCACCAGTCCTATATTTGAAAATACCAGGGTAAAGGTGTACGAACAAAACATAAGCTGGAAGGCGACGATCCAAATAGCCGGAACCGTGCCTGCAAAGTTGCAGGGAGCATTGACATACAGTTACGGCCGGAATGATGAATACTATACCGCAGAGAAGAATTTTGTCGTAAGCCTGGAAGGCGGTGTGGAAGCCACGACGACCATCAAAGTTGCTTCCATTGATCTGAATAACCCGGTGAACAATTGCGGGGATGAAGGGACAAAAGGCAAAAGCATACTGGCTATCTTTCTGCTGGGTATTCTTGGTGGCTTTGTGGCATTGCTTACACCCTGTGTTTTTCCTATGATACCGGTTACGGTAACTTTCTTTACCAAAAAGTCACCCGACAGGAAGAAAGGTGTATTTAATGCCATTATGTACGGGCTGTTCATATTTCTTATTTATACCGCTATTACTATTCCTTTTCATTTTGTTGACTCTGCCAAGAGTGAGGTATTCAATAATATTTCCACCAACGTATGGCTGAACATTTTCTTTTTTGCCATATTCGTATTCTTTGCACTTTCCTTCTTTGGCTTGTTCGAGATCACTCTGCCCTCTGGTATAGCCAACCGGGCAGATTCAAAATCCGGACTGGGCAATCTTGGAGGCATATTTTTCATGGCGGCCACTCTTACTATTGTTTCATTTTCGTGCACGGGCCCCATCCTGGGAACCCTGCTGGTAGGTACTTCCAGCGGAGGAGCCTGGCCTTTAACAGCGGGTGCAGCAGGCTTTGGTCTTGCTTTAAGTTTACCTTTTGCCCTGTTCGCTATGTTTCCCCATTGGCTCCAGTCATTACCTAAATCCGGTGGATGGATGACAACAGTAAAGGTGGTACTGGGCTTTGTGGAACTGGCGCTGGCGGTAAAGTTTCTGGCCAATGCAGACAATGTGAAGCAATGGGGGATTATAAAGCGGGAAGTATTTGTTGGGCTTTGGGTGATCATTGGCCTGCTTACCACTCTCTATCTTTTGGGGGCATTCAATAAAAGAACTAAGGCGGGTAAAAAAGGACTGTCACCGGTGAGAATATTCTTTGCCATTTTGTTTGGGGCTATCACCCTTTACCTGGTGCCTGGCCTTACGAATACAAAATATGCATCGCTTAAATTAATGAGTGGTTTTCCACCACCATTGTCCTACAGTATTTATCCAGATCATGTGCTGCATGCAAAAGGGGTAAAACCTATAGTGAACGACCTGGAAAAGGCATTAAAGCAAGCGAGAGAAGAAAACAAGCCACTGCTTATTGATTTTACCGGCTGGGCCTGTGTGAACTGCCGGCGGATGGAAGAAAAAGTATGGACAAATAATATAGTGGACAGCCTGATGCGAACCCGTTTTGTAGTAGTGTCGCTGTATGTGGACGAACGTACCAAATTACCATTGAAGGACAGGATAACATATACCGATACTGCCGGTAACGAAGAAAGTGTGGTAACCATTGGCGATAAATGGACCGCCTTTCAGAAAGCCAACTTTGGCGCTGTATCACAGCCGCAGTATGCCATTATCAGTCCAGAGCAGATAGCCCTGACGAAATCGAAATTCTATACCCCCAATGCCAATGCTTTTATAGAATGGTTGCAATGCGGATTGGAAGCGTTTGAAAAAAACAAAAAGAAATGATCTGTTGAGTGAAGAAATAAAAAAAGCCCCTGCAATTACTTACAGGGGCTTTTTCAATTTGGTGTCATTCTGTACCAGCCTTCCGGTATGGCAAGCAAACAAAAACTTCGGGGACCGAAATTCGTTTAACTCCGGATGGAGATACAGAATGACAAAACCTTAGCCTATACTTCCGGCAGGAAGAGGAGGTGAGGCAATATTTTAAAGAGCAATTTGTTTCTGAGTCATCAGCTTACGCAAATTAATCAATCCGTAGCGCATACGTCCCAATGCAGTGTTAATACTGCAATTTGTTGCAGCGGCAATTTCCTTGAAACTCATATCTGCATAATGACGCAATATAATTACTTCCCGCTGATCTTCCGGCAGACTTTGCAGCATATCTCTTACTCTGTCATGACTTTGTCTTCTCATCATCACCGTTTCGGCACTGTCTTCTGAGAAGTTCAGCACTTCAAAGATGTCTTTGTCTTCGCCATTGCGGATGGTGGGGGTTCGTTTTACCTTACGGAAATGGTCCACACAAAGGTTGTGTGCTATCCGCATGGCCCAGGGAAGGAATTTACCCTCCTCGGTGTAGCGGCCACCCCGCATGGTGTCGATAATGCGTATAAACGCATCCTGGAAGATGTCTTCCGCTAAATATTTGTCTTTTACCAGGAACAGGATTGACGTGTAGAGCTTATCCTTATGGCGGAGGACAAGGGTTTCTAGGGCGTCAAGATTTCCATCTGTAAACAGATGAATTAATTCATGGTCGGTTTTTTTCAAAAATGCTTTCATGACTTCTACAGTTTAGGTTGATCTGAAATGGCAATAGCTATTACAGACGTTTCAATGGATATTGGTTGCAATAAATAAATCGGTTAAAAACAAGTAGAAGTTTAGGCGATAGGCTGGATAAATTTTAAGTTTTTCATTTTTTGGATTATTGGAAACTAAAAATAGGGTATTTCACGAAATTGCCAAACATTTGTAAAAACAAAATGTAATGATCAGTGCTAATGAAATGTTAAGAATCTTGCCATAAGAATAAGCTGCATAAGGCTTTACATTTGCCAGTATATAAATGGAAAAGACAATAAAAGGGAAAAATCCCGCCAAATCGAAGACCGTAATTTCCGCAGAAAATATCCTTATTAAGGGGGCGAGGGTGCATAATCTGAAGAATGTAACGGTGGAAATACCCCGGAACAAGCTGATCGTAGTCACGGGAGTGTCAGGATCAGGCAAATCTTCCCTTACCATTGATACGTTATATGCCGAAGGGCAGCGCCGCTACGCTGAAAGCCTGAGTGCTTATGCCCGCCAGTTTCTGAACCGGATGAATAAGCCGGATGTGGATTTTATAAAAGGGCTTTGCCCCGCCATTGCCATCGAACAGAAAGTCATTACCCGCACACCCCGCAGTACGGTGGGCAGCATGACGGAAATCTATGATTACCTCCGCCTGCTCTTTGCCCGCATTGGCAAAACTATTTCTCCCGTTTCCGGGAAAGAGGTAAAGAAAGATGATGTAACGGATGTGCTGAACGCTATTCTGAAACTAAATGAAGGAGACAAAGTATTTATACTGGCCACCTTTAAGCAACACAAGAACCGGGATATAAAAGAAGAGTTGAACATTTTGGTGCAGAAGGGATTTTCAAGAGTGGCATCCCCCAACCCGGCCGCAAGCGGGGCTTTAGAACCACAAAGAATAGAGGAGTTGATCGAACTCAGCGATAAAGAACTCAAAGCAAAAAAGATCACCCATATTCTCGTTGACCGAATTGTGGTAAAAGAATTTGATGAAGATGATAAACACCGCCTTGCCGACTCTATTGGTACAGCTTTTTATGAAGGAGAAGGAGATGTGTACCTGGAAGTGCAAAGCAGCCCACAGTCCACAGACGACAGACCACAGAAAGCCACTAAGCCTTCAAAGACTCTTCCTGATTCATCATTGGCCATTGCCCACTCACTTCTGCATTTCAACAACCGCTTTGAGCTGGATGGAATGCAGTTCGAAGAGCCACAGCCCAATTTATTTTCTTTTAATAACCCCTTTGGTGCCTGTCCCACCTGCGAAGGTTTTTCGCAGGTGCTGGGTATAGATCCCGACCTTGTCGTTCCCGACAGGCGGTTAAGTGTATACGATGGTGCTGTGGCGCCCTGGAAAGGAGAGAAGCTGGATTGGTGGCGTCAGAATTTTGTAAAAGGAGCCAAGAAATTTGATTTTCCTGTTCATAAACCGGTGGCGGATCTTACCGATAAGCAATACAAACAGCTATGGGAAGGAAGTGATGGGGTGTATGGCATTAATGATTTCTTTAAGGATGTGGAATCGCAGTTGTACAAAGTGCAATACCGTGTTTTGCTCAGCCGCTATCGTGGCCGCACTGAATGCCCGGACTGCAATGGCTACCGCCTTCGTAAGGAAGCCCTGTATGTAAAGGTGAACGGAAAGAACATTGGCGAATTAAGCAGCCTGCCGGTAAAAGACCTGAAGACCTGGTTTGACGAAACCGGTAAAAAACTAAGCCTGCATGATAAAGAAGTAGCAAAGCGGATACTGATAGAACTGCATAACCGGCTCGACACACTGCTCAAAGTAGGATTAGGCTACTTAACGCTCAGCCGCCTGGCGAATACACTAAGCGGTGGCGAAAGCCAGCGGATACAATTGACAAGGAGCCTCGGCAGTAACCTCACCAACTCCCTGTATATTTTAGATGAACCTTCCATCGGGTTACACTCAAGAGATACGGCTAACCTGATAACCGTATTAAAAGAGCTGAGAGACCTTGGCAATACTGTGGTGGTGGTGGAGCATGATGAAATGATGATGCGGGAAGCCGATCATATAATAGATATGGGGCCGCTGGCATCACATCTCGGCGGGGAAGTAGTGGCGGAAGGGGATTATGATGCCATAGTGGCAAACCCGCAAAGCCTTACCGGTAAGTACCTGAATGGGGAGCTCTCTATTGATCCGCCAAAACAGGTGCGGAAATGGAACCGTTCTATCATAGTAGAAGGTGCCCGGCATAATAACCTGAAGAATATAACGGTGGAGTTTCCGCTGAATGTGCTTTGTGTGGTAAGTGGGGTGAGCGGCAGTGGCAAAACAACACTGGTAAAACAAATTCTTTCTCCGGCACTGCGGAAGATGAAAGGAGAATTTGGTGATAAGATCGGTTTTCACAAACAGATCACCGGGGATACAGAAAGCATCGGGCAAATAGAAATGGTGGACCAGAATCCCATCGGCAAATCATCGAGAAGTAACCCGGTTACCTACATCAAGGCCTATGATGAGATAAGGGACCTGTATGCAAGGCAACCCCTGAGCAAGATGCGGGGCTTTCAGCCCAAGCATTTTTCCTTCAACGTGGATGGAGGCAGATGTGATACCTGCAAAGGCGAAGGCGAACAGGTGGTGGAAATGCAGTTCCTGGCGGATGTGCACCTTACCTGCGAATCATGCGGCGGAAAGCGATTTAAAGAAGAGGTGCTGGAAGTAAAGTATAACGATAAGAGTATTTATGATGTGCTGGAGATGAGTGTGGATGAGGCGATTGATTTTTTTTACGATGAAAAGAACCTAGCAAAAGCCATTCAGCCATTGAGTGATGTAGGGCTGGGCTATGTAAAACTCGGTCAGTCATCAGATACCTTATCTGGTGGTGAGGCACAGCGGGTAAAGCTGGCTTCTTTCCTGGGGAAGGGCCGTGCCGGAAATAAGATACTGTTCATCTTTGATGAGCCAACCACAGGCCTGCATTTTAATGATATCAAAAAATTGTTAGCTTCTTTTAATGCTTTAATAGAACAGGGGCACTCTATTTTGGTGATAGAACATAATACGGATGTGATCCGTTCTGCAGACTGGGTGATAGATCTTGGACCAGAAGCAGGAGATGCCGGAGGGCAGCTGGTATTT
>CALSAT010000215.1:0-6696 GCA_943372905.1 Bacteroides fragilis
GGCTGGCAGATGATGCTGATTGCAGTTGCAAAGATCATCCGCCATATAAACCTTGCCTGGGTGAATTGGTGCAACAGCCCGTTAATACCGGGTCATTAAAGACTAAATGGGCCACCAGAAGGGCTGCATTGCCTGGAGAGGTCACTGCAAAAACAGCCGAGATCGAATCACTCAAAACAGAAATAAGCAATATTCCAACAGATGATATAAGTGAAGGGCAGAAAAAAAGACTGGCTGAACTAAAAAAGAAATTAACAATCGCTGAACGAGGTCTTGCGCTGCTGATGCTGGAACAACAAGTGATCAGTAAAGACCCTGTTTCATCAAAGATCGTAGAACTGGAGGGTTTATATAACGTGATGCTGGAGTACGAGGAAGATGTGCCCAAAGATCAGCAGGATGAGGTACGGCAAATGGTGATCAACCGGTTATCTGCCAACCGTAATCTTTGCGAAGATTTCATTACCATCAATAATGTGGAATATGAAGATATGGGTATCGGTGCTTCCATTGTGCTGGAAGAGTATGCTGACCCTGATACGGTATTGGCAGAAATATTTTTCCGCATTTATAAATACTTTACTCCTTCCGTTCGGTTTGATACCCTGCAGCAGATGATGGACAAAGGCTACCTGGTGGATGAGATATTTGAAGGGCCACCGCTGAAGCATGGTTTTATTGATACTGCTGAGCTGGAGAAAACAGACCTGTACCGTGATATACGGTTGTCAGATATCATCAATGATATTGCTGATATAAAGGGAATCAAAGCCATCACATACCTGCATCTTCCTTTTACGGCTTTTGACAAAGAGGAAGATGATACATATTTCGACGAATGGGTGCAGCACCTGCGGGAGCAACAAAAGATCGCCCGCATTCAGCCCTTACTGTCGCAGGTGATCATGTGTAAGGAAAGGGATTTCATTACCTGGTTTACAGGCAGCACCAAAGACCGGAAACCGGAAAGGATGCTGAAGTTGTTCAGCGATCTGAAAACACAGGAACGGAAATATAAACTGGAAGAAACTCCGCTGGACTTTCCGGTACCGGTGGGAGAGAATATGCAACTGGAAGGTTATTACCCGGTCACTTATTCATTGCCGATGGTGTACGGTGTAAGCGAAAGGGCTGAACTGCCCGGCAATGCGACAGCAGAAAGAAAGGTGCAGGCCCTTCAATTAAAAGGGTATCTGTTGTTTTTTGAGCAGATCTTAAAAGGATACCTTGTCCAACTGAATCATCTTCGTGACCTCTTTACCTTCGATGATACACCTGAGCAAACTTATTTTACTGATGTACTGGCGGAAATTGACGGATTGGATAAATTATTAGTGGATAATCAAAAACGGGGAGCTAATCATCCCAATGAGATCATAGCTGATTTTGCCCAGGTACTGAAACAAATAATGGAACCCCCGGCCACCTTCTGGAAACGCCGCAATATCTTTTTGGATCACCTGCTGGCAAGGTTTGGA
This sequence comes from Bacteroides fragilis, assembly GCA_943372905.1. Taxonomy (GTDB): domain Bacteria; phylum Bacteroidota; class Bacteroidia; order Chitinophagales; family Chitinophagaceae; genus JJ008. Next base: position 1,479 of record CALSAT010000215.1, read on the forward strand.
GAAGACCTTCATGAATATGAAAGTATTACCCGCTGGCTAACTCCACAAGATGTGGAGCAGCGCCTGATAAAAGACAAGACAGGTCTTCTTAAGAATGGGGAGTATTATAAGATCAGCACCAAACGTGGCCTTGGATATAATTATTCCAGTGATGAATTCTGGAATACGGCCAATGTATCGGGCACTGAGCGCCGGGTAAGCAGGTTGCTTGGATTCCGCAATGCTGACCGCCGTGACCTGGCACCCACTAATATCATTACAGAAGCTGTAATGATCATTAATGATAAAAAGAAAGAAGAACAGAAGACGACTGCCAAAGGTGAACCGCTGAATGTGATCAAATTACTTGATCCTGATGACCACAGCAAAGTGCTGCTGACCAGTGTGGAGGTGCAGGAGGGCTGCTGCACTCAATTACTTATTACCGCCATTTTGGAAAATTCAGATAAACGCAGGCATTACAAATTCAGGGACGAGACCAGCAAACGAAACCGTAAAGCTGCAGGCCCGGTTGGAAACTACTGGTTTGAACTTTGGGATGGCCCTGATCCTGATACAGCTGTGTTGCTGGCCACCGGTGAAACAATTGTAAAACAGGAAGAAAGAGAGAAGAGTTATAAACGGATACAAGAGGCACTGAGACAAATAAATGAAAACGAAGGGCTGCATTTGGTGGAGCATATCCTGCTGCGTCCGAAACTGGATGTATTGTTTGATGAAGCAGGCCAGGTAATTGATCCTTTGTTGTTTGATATCTGTCTTGATGAATGTGACCTGGGTAAGGGGCTCGGGGAAGGTACACAACGTCCGCCAGTTCGAACAAAGATCACCCGAATCCCATCCCATTTATGTTTTGATAAAATGCCCTGGGTGCTGGAGTATGTAACCTCAAAGGGAAATACTGATCATTCATTACTTTTTCAAAAAACATTTACCGACGATACGGAGTCTGAGAAAATGATATTCAGGCGGTACGAACTGATGGCAAAACGGATACAGGACCTTCGTCTCGCCGGGTCAGAAAGAGATAATTACCAGATCGTAAATAACGGTGATCCTGATGCAACAAAACTGAAGTATGCATTTATTATTTTCAGTGAGGAAGGGGAACAACTGGCACAAACGGAGTATGAATTCAATTCCGTAATGGAAGCGGAGAAAGTGATAGCCGTATTTTTAAAATGGTTTGGATTTGAAATGGACTGGTATTGCGGCGAAAATCCCTGCGATCACAATGAAGACCCTTATTCTTTCCGGGCTACTGTTGTGATACCCTGCTGGCCAAAACGTTTGCGGGATAAGACTTTCCGCAACCTGGTAGAGAAAACCATTGCGGGGCAATCACCGGCACATGTTCATATACAAGTAAAGTGGGTGGATATTGGAGAAATGCAGCGGTTTGAAAAAGTGTATTATGAATGGCTGAATGAAATGTACCTGAATGAAATGCCATCATATGATAAAGTGAATCCCCTGGTGGATGTGCTGCAAACGTTGCGGTCCTGCGGGGAATGTGCAGATGATTGTGGCTGACAACATAATTTAGCATGAAGCACCTGATCAATACTTTGCAGTTGAATATTACCTGCAGCAGCGAAAGCGATGCTTTCAGCCTGCAGCATGATCTTGCACCCTTATTGCAGCAGCAGGTGGCAGAGGCGGTGGAAAGCGCTGCCAGGTTCTCTGACCCCACTGAACTTGTGATCATCGACCGCATTGAAATTGACATGGGGACGATCAGCCTGCATACACATGAAAAGGTACTGGCAACTGCTATCGAAGCTCAAATGACCCGTCAATTAAAGCCATACCTGTCGCCAAAACCAACGGAGGAAAGGAATATAGCCCGTCAACATAACTCAACGGAACTGTTCCGTCATTTTATGCTCACGGGTAACCTGCCGTGGTGGGCTCAATCCTTACAGCCTGACATCAGCCATGTTTTTTTGGATTTGCTGGAAACCAATTACGGTGAAGTATTTTATTTTCTGGTTGAGAACCGTACCTCGCCAATATTTTGGAAAAGAGTGGTGTACCAGTTAAATACGACTGCCAAAGAAAAGATTGCGACGGCCGTTGAAAATATAAATGAAGCGGTTATTTTATATCGAAACGCAACAGATACTATACAGTCGGCTGCCTATAAAGATGGTGATAAGATATTGGGGGAGAAGAAAACAAGAGATGTTATTGTTGAAGAGAAGATAATGCTGGATATGTTGTTGCTGGAAGCTCCATTATTCTTCAACGCCACTTCCAAAAGCGTAGTGTCAGAAGCACTTATCCGGGTAGTTAAAAAGAATATACAGGTACCCGGGATGAAAGAACTGCTGATTGAAGTTGAAAAACTGAAGCACCCGGGAACTGTATCTGCTACAAATAAAGACACGAACGAAATAATGACAGGACAAGCGACTTTAAACCGCACTGATCTCATTACTACTGCAGAAGCGGTACCGGAAAACGAAACGATGAGTCCCGAAGCGACAGGAGTTGAGAAGTATTTTATTCAGTATGCTGGCATTATATTGTTAGCTCCTTTCCTGAAAACATTTTTTTCCCGATTACAATTGCTGGAAGAAGGGCAATGGAAAAACCCTTCTGCCTGTTTTAAAGGGATACACCTGTTGAGATACCTGGCTTGTGGCAAAACGGAGAGCCCTGAATACGAACTTACCTTAGAGAAAATAATCTGCGGACTTGCTGTTGCTATTCCGATACCTGCTGAGGTCTCACTCGGACAGGATGAGTTAAAGGAAGCAGACTCTTTGTTACAATCAGTAATAGAGCATTGGAAAAAACTGGGTAATACATCCATCAATGGCCTGCGGGAATCATTTTTAAAAAGAGAAGGTATTCTTAGCGCCAAAGAGGGTAACTGGCTGTTACAGGTGGAGAGAAAGACAATGGATGTATTACTGGACAGCATCCCCTGGGGTTTTTCAACAACCAGTCTGTCGTGGAATAACCATATAATTTTTACTGAATGGTAAACGGGCAAATACATATCGATGATGTGGTGCAGTTAGCGGGGACCAATGGTATTCCTAAAAGACCATCGGATGCCAATGCCACCACACTGTTGGGTGAAGTGAACTGGTTTGTGAAAGTGGTAAACAAAAGATTGACGGATCATTTCGGCGATGAAGGAGCCGGAGCTGAAACACCGGATACTTCAGAAAAAACAGAAGCTTCTTTTGTTTTAGCCGATGATCAATCTAAGGGCGCCATGTCAGTTAATAGCACAGACGAAGCTGACAGACTTGAGCCACCTGATGTATCGGCAGACAGATCAGTGTACGCAGAATTCGTGAAGTATTACCAGTTGAATACTGATGAGAGGATATTGCTGATGCTGGCATTAATGCCGCACCTGCAACCACACCTGCTGGATGTTTTTTTCTCCGCTAATAAAAAATTGGGGCGTGGCCACACAGAGTTTGGCGGTATAAAAGGCAGCAGGCACGGCGGATTTATTCCCACTATAGAAACGGCGTTGTTTATTCTCAGCGCCAACGACCTTTCCCGTCGATTCAGGTTGCATAAGCTCTTTGAACCCGATCATGTTTTTTTGGCGCATGGCATAATGGTATTAGACCAGGGCAATGCTGCCGGAGAGCCTTTTTACAGCAGCACTATCAGCATTGCAGATGAGTATGTGGATTATTTTACTACTGGTAATTTGCGCAAGCCGCAATTCAGTATGGAGTTTCCCGCCAAACGGTTGTCAACACAGATGGCCTGGGCAGATCTTGTAGTAGATGATTTTGCCCGCCAGCAACTGGATGAACTGCGTATCTGGCTGGAGCATAGCCCCAGGCTTTTTAACGAGTGGGGCATGGGAAAAAAATTGAAGCCGGGTTATAAAGCATTGTTTCATGGCCCTCCGGGCACCGGTAAAACATTAACAGCTGCTTTGCTGGGCGAATTGTATCAACTGGATGTGTACAGGGTAGATCTGTCGATGGTGATTTCAAAATATATAGGGGAGACGGAGAAGAACCTGGAGAAGGTATTTAAAAAGGCAGAGAATAAGAACTGGATACTTTTCTTCGACGAGGCTGATGCGTTGTTTGGCAAGAGAACAGGTATAACAGATGCACATGATAAATATGCCAACCAGGAAATAGCATATTTATTACAACGGCTGGAAGATTATCCGGGGTTGGTGATACTGGCTTCTAATATGCGCAGTAATGTGGATGAGGCATTCACCCGCCGCTTACAGGCGATCATTCATTTTCAAAAACCACAGGCACGGGAGCGATTTCGCCTGTGGAATAATGCATTCAGTACTGCCTGTATCAAACCATCGCAGCAGGAACTCGAAAGTATTGCGCAGCAGTATGAATTGTCGGGCGGCTCTATTATGAATGCTGTTCAATATGCTTCGTTGCAGGCATTGAGCAGGAATGATAACCGGGTAACAGCCGAGGATGTAATAAAAGGTATCAAAAACGAGTATCGGAAAGAAGGGAAGACGTTGTAAGTGAGAAGAGCTGCATATCGTTACCTCTAAAACAGTAGTATGACAGGCGATAAAAAACAAATACCAAAGACAGATAGCAGCAGTGCTGCCGCCGCTGTGGTGCAGTGCAGTCTTGCTATTGGCGCTGTAAATGATCCGCTGGAGCAGGAGGCGGATGCAATGGCAGATAAAGTGATAAGTATGCAGGAAGTGCCGGCACCCTCGGTAGATAATGCAAGTGGCATACAGCGAAAATGTGCTGCCTGTGAAGAAGAAGAAAAGGTGCAGCGTAAGCCGCTGGCGTCTTTTATTCAGCGAAAAGAAGCAACAGGTGGTATGATGGCATCGCCAATTGTCACCAGCCAGATCAATGCGACCAGAGGAAAAGGCAGTACGATGGACGGTCATACCCAGTCGTTCATGCAAAGCAGGTTTGGTACTGACTTCAGCAATGTCAATATCCATACAGATGGAGAAGCTATACAAATGAGCAGGGACTTACATGCAAAGGCATTTACAGTGGGGAATGATATTTATTTTAATGAAGGGCAATATAATCCCGGTTCAAATGAAGGAAGGCATTTACTGGCGCATGAACTGACGCATACGGTGCAGCAGGGAGGGAATTTTCAGACGAAGATCGATAGAAAGCTTTCAGTTACCGATGCTTCCAATCTGATTCCTAACCCTACGGGTAAGGGTTTAGTTCAGACTAACCGGGATACGGTCTTGAATTATTTACAGACTCTT
>CALSAT010000216.1:0-6688 GCA_943372905.1 Bacteroides fragilis
GAGTATGACGTAGAAGAATTTGTAGAAAAACAACTGAGCGAAACGGAATATATGTTTTCCGGCCGCCTTGAGCTGGACTACCTCTCGGAAAAATACGGATTTGATTTCGGGCAGGAAGATGCAGAAACTTTGTCCGGCTATATTATCAACTATCATGAGACCATCCCCCGTCAGAAAGAACGAATCATCATAGATGATTATGAATTCGACATTCTGCATGTAGGTGACACCCGCATAGAAATGGTGAAAATGAAGAAACTGAAGTAAGGGAAACCCGAAACCAGGCAGCGCAATGCTCATTTTCACATTTTCATATTCTCACATTAGTCAATCGCCTACCTTTGCCAATCTCTAAAACCCCTGAATGGCCCTCTTAGACTTTTTTAAAAAACGGAACAAAGACCCCAAAGGTGAAATGTCTTTCATCGACCACCTGGAAGATCTTCGCTGGCATGTGATCCGTTCGGTAATAGCCGTGGTAATTGGGGCCATCGTAGTATTCATTTATGCAAGAGACATCGTGGATAAGATATTATTTGCTCCGGCGGATAATAGTTTTATTACTTATAAGTGGCTGTGTAACCTGAGCCATTCGCTCCGCCTCGGCGATGCCATTTGCCTGGCGGGGGTGGATGCCAAATTCCAGAGCAATACGATGACAGGGCAGTTTGTATCCACCTTCACTATTGCTTTTGTAGGGGGCTTCATTGTAGCCTTTCCTTATGTCTTCTGGGAATTCTGGAAATTTGTACGGCCTGCTCTTTCACAAAAAGAATTGAAAAAAACAAGAGGAGTCATCTTCTGGGTCTCATTGCTTTTTTTTACCGGGGTATTGTTTGGTTATTTTATTCTCACCCCTTTTATGGTCAATTTCTACTTTACTTATACCTTAAGTGATAAGATAATTAACCTTCCAAACTTTTCCGATTATATCGAGAACCTTATTTATACTACAGTGGGTATTGGCGTATTATTTCAAATGCCACTCCTGGTAATGGTGCTGGCCAGGGTGGGATTCATTACTGCTAAGTTTTTGAGGAAATACCGCCGCCATGCATTCGTCATCATCCTTATAGCTTCAGCTATCATTACCCCTTCTACCGATCCTTTCAGTTTGGTGATCGTAACGCTGCCTTTATACCTGTTGTTTGAAGCCAGTATCATCATTGCTTCCCGCATCAACAAAAGACAGGATAAAGAAAGAGAAGAATGGAGCTAAGCCAGGGCCGTGAAAATGAAGTAAGCGATACAAAAAACAGGCGTTTAAAATAATCCATTTAGCTTTGTAACAGCATTTCATTCGCATATCGTATTTCTAACCGCTAACTTATTTCTATGCATTCTCCATTCGACCTCAGCAAACCCATCGCTATCGGCAGCGACCACGCAGGATATGATTATAAAGAACAACTGATCTCCTTCCTGGAAGGGAAAGGCTTGCCCTTTAATGATATGGGTACACACAGTAAAGACTCGGTAGATTATCCTGATTTTGCACATCCGGTAGCATCAGCCGTAGAAAATGGAGAAGCCTCTTTTGGAATTTTACTTTGTGGCAGCGCTAATGGGGTGGCTATCACCGCCAATAAACACCAGGGGGTGCGGGCCGCTATCTGCTGGGGCGAAGAACTGGCTCAATTGGCCCGGGCGCACAATAATGCCAATATCATTTGCATACCAGCCCGGTTTGTAAGGGAAGGTGATGCAGAAAAGATGGTCGCCACGTTCATTACTACTGATTTTGAGGGGGGCCGCCATGCCAACAGAGTAAATAAGATAGCCTGCAGTTAAGATCCCTGCTGCCAATCATCCATATTTTATCCCTTCCCATTCCGGAAGGGATTATTTTTGGAACCTACTATATTCAAACAAAAACCATGATACAAAAACTACTTATCTGCCTTGTAATAGGCCTTCCGCTAACGGTGCTAGCACAAAAGAAGGATAAGAATGCCACCAAAGCAGCAGCCACCATTACGGCCGACGACATGAAGAAACACCTGTACATTATCGCCAGCAAAGAAATGGAAGGTCGTGATACTCCGTCCCCCGGGCTGGAAAAAGCAGCCACCTACATTGAAGATCATTTCAAATCACTGGGGTTAACGCCTGGTAATAATGGGAGTTACCGACAGCAATACCCGCTGTATAAAGATTCGGCGTTGGGAGCCGATGTAAAAATAAACGGGGTGGCATTTGAGTTATTTAAAGATTTCCAACCTGCCAGTAGAAATTATTCGGCAGAGATGCGTTTCTCCGAAGTAGTATTTGCAGGATATGGCATTACCGATGACCAGCGGGATGATTATAAAGATCTGGATGTAAGCGGAAAGCTGGTACTGATACTGGATGGTACACCAACAGGTTACAAAGCAGCCACCACTGCCCGCGGGCAAATATCAGCTTCCTCTGCCTTTGGCAAGCTCACCAATGCTTCCAAAAAAGGGGCTGTCGCTTTATTAGTGGTCTATAATAATTTCCCGAGGAAGGTTACACCGATGGTGACCAACTGGAATATGCGGGGCAGGTTTACTGCAAAGCAAAATCCTTTTGTATTTAATATATCCCAGGCGGTAGCTGAGAAACTGATGGGTGAGGAGGGGAAGAACATCCTGGAGAAAGCAAAAGACGGGTCCTTACCATCAAAGACCTATAGCGGGGAGGTGGAACTGGCTTTCTCAAAAGCAAGTAAAAAAACATTTGCCACCAACGTGTTGGCGGTACTGGAAGGCACAGATCTTAAAGAGGAATATGTTGTGCTGACAGCCCATTATGATCACATTGGTAAACGCAACGATACCACTATTTACTATGGAGCAGATGATGATGGCAGTGGCACCACCGGCATACTGGAACTGGCCCAGGCATTTACAGAAGCGAAAAAAGCAGGTAAAGGCCCGAGAAGAAGTATTGTCTTTATGACAGTAAGTGGGGAAGAAAAAGGGCTGTGGGGAAGTGAATACTATTCTAATCATCCGGTTTTCCCACTGGATAAAACAACAGTTGACCTGAACATTGACATGATCGGCCGTATTGGCACTGAATACCTGAAGGATAAAGACTCCACGAACTATGTCTATATAATTGGCGATGATAAACTAAGCACCGATCTGGCACCCATTACCGACCAGGTAAATAATACTTACATGAAAATGAAACTGGACCGTAAATACAATGACCCCAACGATCCTAATCGTTTTTATTTCCGCAGCGACCATTACAATTTCGCAGAAAAAGGGGTACCAATCATTTTCTATTTTAATGGCACCCATGCCGATTATCACCGGGCTACCGATACACCAGATAAAATACATTATCCAATGATGGCCAAACGGGCACAATTGGTTTTTTATACTGCGTGGGAAATGGCCAACCGGAATGATATGCTGAAACGGGATATCAAGCTGGAGAAACCAAAGGGCTTTTAAACCCGGCAATGAATTGTTTCTTGTTTGAATAAATTCCATTTTTAAACTACATTTATTCAAAACAGACCCAATGGAAGAATTGCCAAAACCGGCTGACACAGAAAATATCGTTGCAGATATCTATGACGGATACAATGACACCCAGCGGGAAGTACTTGCGATAGAGATACGCAAGGCCAGGAATAAATTGTTTACCGTGGCCGCTGTCTTGTTAATTTTTAATCTGCTGGCTGTAATGATAAGCGGGATTCCGATTTCGTATGTCATCGGAGATATCCTTTTATTCCCCGTCATTTTCCTTGGCCTGGGTTTTCTTGCTACCAAAGAACCACTTGTTGCAACAGTGCTTGGCATCCTTATAATGATAGGATACTGGATATATATAGCCGTTGCGCTTGATATTAGTTTTCTATTAAAAGGCTGGCTGGGCAAAGCCATCATTATTTATTTGCTTTTTGCAGGGTTGCAAAATGCCAGGGAAGCACACCGCATAAGACAGGATTTAAAAATCATTTAGCACCACGTCTATCATATTAAGATGCTCGTTGGGCCATTTATGCCTCTAATGCATAATGGGTGGTTGCATGGACTCCCATGAAGTCTCTATGCTTGTACCATGCTTTCACTATGCTTTCACTATGCTTTCACGACGGGTCAGTCCAATTCTCACTTTTTGCAGGGTCTTACCCTTTTACCAAAAATTTTGATGCCAAATAATTGATTGTAATCAGAAAGTCCCGCCGGTGCTTCTCCGCCGCGGCATACCGGCCTGATGCAAGCCCATTTTTATACTGAATAGTACCTTTTTGTTCCATCCGGTACCGGGGATAAGCCACTAATAAGCCAGTATATAAGAAGTGGCTTATCTGTGGGTCATCTCCCTTTTATCTTTCTGTTAATACCGGGTCACTGTTGCAGGAAACAGCAATGACCCGGCCTGTTGCAAGCCTCAAAGAACCCATAAACTGTGGTGCTGCCTGCTTGCCGCAGGGCTCTGTGAGACTGGTAAGGCGGGAGTTGCTGACTGTCTGCCGGGGCAAAATTTAAGACCAGGCTTGAATGATGAGGGGGAATAGTAAAGGCAGGGGTAAAGGATTCCCTTGTAATGCGGATTAGCATTAAACTGAACTTGCAAAGCCCCAAATGGTTCATGTACTGCAAGTATACCGGTAAATACCTCTTGCTGAAAGACCATTTACTTTAAAAGCCTGACCGTTACAAGTCTGCATATGAATACACGAAATGTTAATCTGCTGCCTGAAGGAATGGATTTCTTTGGCTGCTTAAACCCGGCAGATCTGTGCCAGTCTATGTTTTCGTAATTGATTTTAAAAGCCCTAAATTAAAAAGTATGAACCCTAAGAAATTCGCAAACGCTTTATTCCTAACCGGATTTTTCTTTCTTGCCTTTTCCTCAATAAATACAGCTAATGCACAGCGATACGGTGTTTATGATCGTCTTGAAGACCGCCGTGATCGCCGGGAAGATGTAAGAGACAGAAGAGAGGATGTGCGGGACAGAAGAGAAGATGTAAGAGACCGCAGGGAAAACAGAATAGACAGAAGATTTTAATCCTCCTTTTTCAATATTTATCACACCCCCATATTTATTATGTGGGGTTTTTTTTACCCGGTTCAACATTTAAAAAAATATTATCTTCCCAAAAAAAAGAATGTCTGAAAATCAATCTACCCCTCCTCCGGAGGAAAAGAAAGAGGATGTCATTTCCGAATATTATGAAGGAGTGAAAAACCTGGAACTTCAGGGCTATGAAACAGGAATAAAAAAAGCCAGGACGGCATTATTTGTAACTGCGGGTTTGCTTTTGCTGGGTGAAATACTTACAGTATCAATGACTGGAATCGAATGGACGCCGCTGATGATTGGTATAGTGGCTATTGAAGTAGGGATTTTTGTTGCCCTTGGTTTTTGGACCAAGACCAAACCTTATTCCGCCATTATAACCGGTCTGGTTCTCTTTATATTATACTGGATTGCCGGTATCGCTATTAACGGTTTTGAAGCTGCTTATAAAGGAGTTATTGTTAAAATAATAATTATTGTTTACCTGGCACAGGCGATAAAACCCGCTAAAGCATGGGAAGATACTAAAAGGAACAGGTAATAATAAACCCCGCATGGCGGGGTTTATTTATTGGGTAAATACTTTGGTACACTCTACCACCCCAGTACCCACGCAAATATCAGCGGGGCCACAATAGTGGCATCACTTTCCACAATAAATTTTGGTGTATTGATATCCAGTTTGCCCCAGGTGATCTTTTCGTTGGGCACAGCGCCTGAATAGGAACCATAGGAAGTAGTGGAATCGCTGATCTGGCAGAAATAACTCCAGAATGGTACATCATGCCATTCGAGATCCTGGTACATCATCGGTACTACGCAGATCGGGAAATCGCCGGCTATACCTCCTCCAATCTGGAAGAAACCGACCCCTTTGCCGGCTGAGCTATTACGGTACCATTCTGTTAACCAAACCATGTATTCTATACCACTTTTTACGGTACTGGCTTTCAGCTCGCCTTTTACCACATAGCTGGCAAAGATATTTCCGGTAGTACTGTCTTCCCAGCCCGGTACTACGATAGGAATATTCTTTTCTGCTGCTGCTACGATCCAACTGTCTTTCGGATCTATCTCATAGTACTGTTCCAATTCGCCGCTCAATACAGTTTTATATAAAAACTCATGCGGGAAATAACGTTCTCCTTTCGCTTCGGCTTCGTTCCATTGTTTCACCAGGTGCTTTTGCAAGCGGCGAAAGGCTTCTTCTTCAGGAATACAAGTATCTGTTACCCGGTTATAATGATTCTCCAGCAGGTCCCATTCTTCCTGCGGCGTAAGGTCGCGGTAATTAGGAATTCTTTTATACTTGGAATGTGCCACCAGGTTCATTACATCTTCTTCCAGGTTAGCGCCAGTACAACTGATAATATCCACTTTGCCCTGCCGGATCATTTCGGCAAATGAAATACCGAGCTCACCGGTACTCATGGCGCCGGCCAGTGTTACCATCATTTTACCTCCTTCCAGTAAATGCTGTTCATATCCCTTAGCAGCATCCATCAATGCGGCCGCATTGAAATGGCGGTAATGATGCTGGATGAATTGGGAAACGGGTCCTTTTGTCATAACTGTTTTTTTAAAAGACCGCCTTCAGATCGCAATAAGACGAGACCATGCGGTGCTATTTGCAAAAAAAAGGTTCTGCAAATAAGTGCCGCAAAATTACACTATT
>CALSAT010000217.1:0-6671 GCA_943372905.1 Bacteroides fragilis
TTATATATTAAAATAACCGGAGTTAATTCACCCCATCCACCGTCATTTCCTTATTGATCTTCAGTACCAATCCTTGTAATACTTTACCGGGCCCTGCTTCAGTAAAACGGGAAGCCCCGTCAGCGATCATAGACTGCACACTCTGTGTCCAGCGAACGGCACCGGTAAGCTGGTCGATCAGGTTTTGTTTGATCTCGTCTTTATCCATTACAGCTTTGGCCACCACATTCTGGTACACCGCACAGGTAGGTGTATGAAACTTGGTGGCTTCTATAGCAGCTGCCAATTCCTTTTTGGCCGGCAGCATCAATGGCGAGTGAAAAGCACCCCCTACAGGCAACACTAATGCTCTTTTAGCACCAGCCGCTTTCATTCTTTCGCAGGCAATTTCAATCCCTTTTACGGATCCGCTTATTACTAATTGGCCGGGACAATTATAATTGGCCGCCACCACCACTTCACCGGTTTCTGTTTGTACTTCGGCACAGATGGCTTCCACTTTATCATCTGCCAGGTTTAGCACAGCTGCCATGGTGGATGGTACCACATCACATGCCTTCTGCATGGCTTGTGCCCTGATAGATACCAGTTGAATTGCATCATCAAAACTCAACGTGCCATTGGCCACGAGTGCTGTAAACTCCCCAAGTGAATGCCCGGCCACCATATCTGGCGAACCGGAACTTGTAGTAGGGTCAATACTTTTATAAGCGATTATAGAATGCAGGAAAACCGCCGGCTGAGTTACATTGGTTTGCTTCAGATCAGCCTCGGTACCATTGAACATGATATCGGAGATGCGAAAGCCGAGTACTTCATTGGCCTGCTCGAAAAGCTTTTTGGCAAAGGCGCTGTTGTCGTAGTGTTCTTTACCCATTCCCGGAAACTGAGAACCCTGGCCCGGGAAAATAAATGCATGCTTCATAAGTTTGTAATTTACCCCACCCCTTAGTTACTTACATTCATTCTGCATTTGAAGGAAGGTAACCCACAAAAAAAGTTTGATTGAAATACGCAATCAAACTTAACCTGTGGATACAAATATAATGTTTAATGCAAATCTGAACTGATTAGTTTCAGGAACTCACTGCGGCTCGAATTTTTCTGAAACTCACCGTCAAAAGCCGAGGTCGTTGTGGAAGAATTCTGTTTTTGTACCCCCCGCATCATCATACACAAATGCTTGGCTTCTATTACCACCGCCACGCCCAGCGGGTTAAGGGTTTCTTTTATCGCATTCATGATCTCTATCGTTAGGCGCTCCTGCACCTGAAGACGGCGGGCATATACGTCCACCACCCTCGCCATTTTACTCAGTCCCGTGATCCAGCCATTAGGGATATAGGCAATATGGGCTTTGCCAAAAAAAGGAAGCATATGATGTTCGCACATACTGTAAACTTCAATGTCTTTTACCACGATCATTTCGCTTACCGGTTCATGAAACTTAGCAGAGTTGATGATCGCCTTGGCATCTAAGTGATAGCCTTGCGTAAGGTACTGCATAGCTTTGGCCAGTCGTTCGGGAGTCTTCAGCAGTCCTTCCCTGTCAGCATCCTCGCCCAGCAGACTGAGCACTTCCTTATAACTACTCATCAGACCGGTAGTAACATGCTCATCGTAATGTTCTGTTTTTTTATATGCCATAATGCTAGTGTGAAAATGTAATGACTATGAAAAATTAATTTAGTAAGTAATTATAATTAATAAATACCTGTATACCCCGTCAATTTCTTTTTCGACTTTCTCACATTTCCGCAGGGTACTCCACAAAATTCCTTGGTGTTTCATACAACCGCACCTGCATATCCAATTTCTCATCAATATGTGGCCGAAGCAGATCATAAATAACGATAGCTATATTTTCCGCAGTTGGGTTCAGATCTTTAAACTCCTTTGTATCCATATTAAGGTTCTTATGATCAAACCGCTCCACTATCTCTTGCTTCACCAGGTCACTCAGAATCTTCATATCCATCACATACCCTGTTTTTTTATCTGGTTTACCTACCACTTTTACTATCAGGTCATAGTTATGGCCATGGTAGTTAGGTAAAGCACATTTACCAAACACCTCTGTATTCTTCTCGTCATCCCAAGCCGGGTTAAAGAGACGGTGTGCCGCATTAAAACTCTCTTTCCGGAAAACCGCTACTTTTTTGCTCATAACGACAAGTTAAACGAATTAATGCACTAAAAGTTCAGCTCTTGTATAAAAGATTATACCCGGCAATGATCTGATCTGTCCGGATAACGAATATTATAGCACATATTTTATCCGTAATACTCTACATATATTTTGGCCGTCTCCACCAATTTCAGGCAATGCAACTGTACGGTACCAGGCAAATGTGGTTGCAGTTCATTCCAAATGGCTATTACCAGGTTTTCGATAGAGCAGAGCTTGCCCGCCATAAAATCAACGTCCACATTCAGGTTACGATGGTCAAGCTTTTCGATGATGCGTTCCTGCACAATAGCTCCCAGCTTTTTTGCATCATAGATAAATCCGGTATCAGGATCAGGATCGCCTTTGATGGTCACAAAGAGTTCAAAGTTGTGCCCATGCCAGTTCTCATTGGCACATTTGCCAAACACTTCATCGTTCTTTTCCTTTGTCCAGTTAGGATTAAAAAGCTTGTGAGCAGAATTAAAATGCTCAATTCTTGTTAAGTAAACCATGCTTTACTTTTTAATTTCCTTCACAGCAGTTTGGGCGGAAGGTATGATGTAACCAGCTATATGGCTGGCGGAGGGCAAAGGTAAGTGAAATCGCCTGTCTGCCGTAGCCGAAAAGGCAGAAGTTTATGTTACCTTGCGGCTTCATTTTCAGGTAATAAATTATTTTATATGAATTGTTTGGTAGTGGCGGCTACGCCCATCGAAATAAAGCCTTTCCTGGATATGCTTCGCAGTAAAAGTGGCCTGCCCACCGGTATTGAAACAGATGTATTAATAACAGGTATCGGTCTCACAGCCACTACGTATTCATTAAGCAAACAATTGACCATCAAACGGCCCGATCTCGTCATCCAGGCAGGTGTCGGTGGCTGTTTTGATACTGCTATTCCGCTGGGTTCGGTACTGGCGATAAAAAAAGAAGCTATCGCCGATCAGAGTGTGATTGAACTGGATAAATTAAAAACCTTGTTTGACCTGAAACTGGTACCACAAAACCAATACCCTTTCGCCAAAGGATGGCTGGTAAATAAAAGCGATGTACTGAAAAAAGTGAAGCTGAAAAAAGTGACCGGTGTATCTGTCAACGAGATCACGACGTCAAAGCAAAAAGTAAAATTCTATAAAGATACATTTGATCCTGTAGTGGAATCCATGGAAGGGGCTGCATTGCACTATGTATGCAGCATGGAGAATATCCCTTTTGTCCAGTTAAGGAGTGTTTCCAATTATATCGCTGAAAGAAACAAAAAGAACTGGAACATGAAAGAATCAATTGTAAACCTAAACAATGAATTACTCAGGATTGTTAAAGACATAGTATCATAATCCGGCACACATAAACTAATTAAACAATAACCCAATTAACTTGAAACTTACACTTGGCTTTTCCCCCTGTCCCAACGATACATTCATTTTTGATGCATTGGTCAATAAAAAGATCGATACAGAAGGTTTTGAATTTGATACGGTACTGGAAGATGTGGAAACCCTGAATACCCGGGCACTGGAAGGGAAACTGGACATCACGAAACTGAGCTTCCCGGCTTTTTTCAGATCACTGAATCATTATACATTGTTAAATGCGGGCAGTGCCATTGGTAAAGGTGTCGGTCCTTTGCTTATCACCGATGCAGTGCAGGAATTGTCTGAAGAAGATATTAACCAGTCAAGTATTGCCCTCCCCGGCATCCATACAACAGCTAACCTGTTGTTCAGCTTTGCTTACCCGGATGCAAAAGACAAGCATTTCATGCTTTTTTCTGCCATCGAAAATGCACTGATCAATAAAGAAACAGATCTTGGTGTCATTATACACGAGAACCGTTTTACCTATCAGCAAAAAGGACTGTATAAAGTAAAAGACCTGG
Organism: Bacteroides fragilis; assembly: GCA_943372905.1. Lineage (GTDB taxonomy): Bacteria > Bacteroidota > Bacteroidia > Chitinophagales > Chitinophagaceae > JJ008. Next base: position 4,050 of record CALSAT010000217.1, read on the forward strand.
GCGCATTCTGGGAAGAAAAAATGGAATTGCCTTTGCCCCTCGGTGGTATTGCCATCAATCAATCCATCAAGCGGTCTGTGGCGCTGAAAGTAAATGAACTTATCCGCAAAAGCCTTGCCTTTGCTTTCAGTCATTACCCGCTCATCCCTGATTATGTAAAGCAGCATTCACAGGAAATGAGTGAAGAAGTCATGCGTCAGCATATTGACCTGTATGTAAATGATCATTCGCTGGACCTGGGCGATGATGGAAAGAATGCTGTGGAGGCACTTCACCAGGTTTTCCTGGAGATCAATAACCAGGAAACAGACGATGAAGATGTATTATTTCTTTAATGCTACAGCATAGGTTTCCAAACATCTTTTCCTCGCTTCTTCATGCACCACAACAGGCTGGGGGTAAGAAAACTCCTCCAGCTCCGGCACCCATTTCCTGATGTACTTTAATTCGGGATCAAATTTCTGTGTTTGCAAATAAGGATTGAACACCCGGAAATAAGGGGCCGCATCGCACCCACTGCCTGCGGCCCATTGCCAGCCTCCATTGTTGGCAGCCAGGTCAAAGTCAAGGAGTTTCTTTGCAAAATATGCCTCTCCCCATCGCCAATCTATAAGTAAATGTTTGGTAAGAAAAGAAGCCACGATCATCCGTACCCGGTTGTGCATAAAACCGGTTGCATTTAATTCCCGCATACCGGCATCTACGATTGGATACCCGGTTTGTCCATTGCACCAGGCCTCAAATTCTTTTTGATTATTCCGCCATTTGATAGCATCGTATTCCGGTTTGAAAGCACGGCCCACCACCCGGGGGAAATGCCAGAGTATCATGTGATAAAAATCCCGCCAGATCAGTTCATTCAAAAAAGTTTCATTCAGGGCACCTGCTTCAGCTGCCAGCGTCCGGATGCTGATGGTGCCAAAGCGCAGATGCACACTCAGCCGGGAAGTACCCTGTATAGAAGGAATATCCCGCTGCTCTTTATAGTTGCGAATGATCTGTCCCATCCACTCTTTACCAGGAAATGGTTGCCCGGCCGCACTGAAACCTATTTGTTCCAATGGCATCAGTTTTCGTTCTGCCTGCTTATAAAAATTAGAAAAGTATTTTTTGGTGGGATAGGCTTTCAGGTGAAAGTCGTTTAGTACGGATTTCCATTTTCTTGAATAAGGGGTAAATACCGTATAAGGCTTCCCATCATCTTTCAGCACTTCATCTTTCTCCAATATCACCTGGTCTTTAAAGGTGTGTAAACTGGCCCCATTTTCTTTCAATAGTTTTTCAATGGCCCCGTCTCTTTCTTTGGCATAGGGCTCATAATCATGGTTAGTAAAAACCTTTCCGATCGCATACTCTTCTGATAAAGCAGTGAAAATTTTCGGTGGAGTGCCATGCCGTACATCTAAAGAAGAACCGATCTTCACCAATTGCTGCTGCATATTCTGCAGGGCCAGGTGTATGAATTCTACCCGCCTGTCTTTTTTGTCCGTAAGCTCATCCAATATATTACTATCAAAAATAAAAATAGGTAATACTGGCTGACCGTCCTTTAGGGCATGGTACAACGCTGCATTGTCTTGCAGCCGGAGGTCCCGGCGGAACCAGCAAATGTTGACTACGGGCTTCATGGAGGTTGAAACAATATCAGGATGAAATTGTTTTGACAAAACGGGTAAAGATTTCCATTGTTTTATTATTGCTGTAAGTACTATCCCGGCATTGCCGCACCCAGCGAATGCCCTGAATGGCATTACTCAGGAAAACTTCATCAGCTGACAGCAAGTCGTCAATGCTGACCACAGATTCCCGGATAGAATACCCACCTTCTTTTAATCCCGCAATCAAATGACGCCGCATTACTCCACTCACACAACCTTCTGTTAAGGACGGTGTAGTGATCACATCCGCTTTAATAATAAATACATTGGCCATGGTGGAGTCAGCTATGGTACCTTGTGTATTTAATACCAGGCAGTCATTGCATTTATTTGCTTTTGCATAAAGGGCTGCGAGTGAATATGGCAGAAAGTTGGCTGATTTAAGAGAAGAGAACTTATCACAGCTTTTGCGGGCATCGGGAAAGATGTCTATTACCAGCCCATTTTCATTGAGTCCGTTCACCAGTGCCGGCAGTGGCCAGCATTCAATAAGGTATTGCAATGTTTTATCTGCATCATACAAACCGCCATTGCCCCTGAAAACCGACAACCGCACTCTTGCCAGTGCTGCGCAATTGTTCCGCTGGCACAGCTGTACTATTTCCTGCAGTAATTTTTCTGCGGTAAAGAGCTTGGGAACATCAAATTGTAATACAGAAAGGCCGGAGAACAGTCTTTCAAAATGAAATGGTGCCAGCGATATTTGTTCCTTCACTACTTTCAGGGTCTCAAATAAACCATCGCCATACCGGTAGCCCCTGTTAGAAGCGAGCAGCACGGGTTCATTGGCAGGCACTATTTTACCATTGATATTTATATACTCCATTCATTCAAAGTAAAATAAAAAAAGCCATCCCCGGCAGGAATGGCTTCGAAATATGAAAATCTGTACAAATTGCTTTTAACAATGCTTATGCCTGTTCTGAAACAAGGCCGGCTTTTACGGCATACATTACCAGGCCTG
>CALSAT010000218.1:0-6667 GCA_943372905.1 Bacteroides fragilis
AATTTTAAGGGCATAAAAAACCGGGGCCTTTACCATTTACGGCCTGTTATTTTCGGGTATAGCTGCTAAGGTCAAAAAGGCTGGCGGTGTTGCCCGCTTCAATCTTATAGGCCATGATATAAGTATTTTCATTAGCCGAGGTTTTGGTCCGGTAGCCCAGCACGATCTTATAGTCAAGCACAACAGGCTGAATATTGAGATAATTATAAGCTGTGGCGGAAATGAAAGAGTGTTGCTTGCTTACCAGGCAGGCTGCTTCAAACACTTCACCATCCCCCGTTTTCATTTCACCGCTGTATTCCTGGCAGGTGAATTTCAGTATCTGGGTGTTTTTTTTATAATATGCAAGCGAAAACTCGGCTCCGGGGTTGCGGGTACTCAATTTTTCCACTTTATAGGTCTTGTAGGTATTGTCAAGAATATACAGGGAGCTGTCTTTTAAGTTAGCGATCATATTGGTTTCAAAAGTTTGCCCTTCTTTAGAACCGGGAAAGAACATAGTGACCCTGATCTGGTCTTCTCCGAAAATGATGAACATAGAATCATTATCAGCCCTGTCGTCTGTAGTGATGCGGTATTTGATAAGGCCGGTAAATTTAGTGGCAGTATCAGCTTTGGCTTCCGGTTGCTGGTAATCCGTAGTGGCAGGATTCGGTTTGCCTTTTCCTTTGCTTTTTTTAGAAGGAGGGGGCAGGGGTACTGTGGTGTCGCCCACCTGGTAATCTGTGGGTGGCGGAACGTTCTTTCCTTTATTTTTCTTTTGCGCCTGTACGGCAAAGTTGATACTTATAAGAAGCAAGAGCAGCAGCGTTTTTTTCATAGAAAGCTTGTATTGATGGTGCTGTAAGTTGGTAAAAAAAAGCCGGAATCCAAAGGTATTTGTACGGCTTGAAAACAAAGGCTAGAATTCCTGATACTCTTTCAGTTCAAACCAGTGATCGGTATTTCCCCTTTCGCATTAATCTTCTTTTTTTATCGGCGCTTTATTACTGGTGCTTTTCTTCACCGGTGCTTTGGCCGGTGTTTTCCGAGCAGGTGGCGGTTCTATTTTAGGCGTTTCGACAAAAGCGGTGTCTGGTATTGCTATTGCGGTATCCACCATTGCGCTGACAGAATCGTTAAATGGGAATGGGTACAAATGAATATCCCATTTTTTATAGTCGCCAGGTATTGTAAAAAGAGAAGCCGGCTGAGGACCTGGAATTACCTGCACTGCTACCATTTTAATAGAGTAGGTATCATCGGTTGCCATATTCTCTATTTCTTCCTCACCTAATTCTTCCATCCTTTCAACCAGGTTTATTTTGGCTTTCAGCAGTATCCGGTTGTTATTGATCAGCAGTAATTCTTCATTGCCTTCCAGTTTGTTGGGAACAGGAAAGTACAGGCTGTCCGCAAACCAGAGAGAGGCGTTTCTGCCCATTGAATTTGCCCAATTTGAATTACGGGTTTCTAAAGGAGTGGTTGAATAACCGGCGATCACTTCTTTTATCGCACTGGTTTTAAGGGGATAATAGCTTCTTAATTTTTTCACCCTGAAGGTCTTATTTGATTTGTCAAAAGTGTAAACCTTAGCAGAATCAATAAAGAGCAGAATGTCTTCCTCTTCGTCCTCTTTCAGAATGCGTAACAGAAGTCTGTTGGGAGCAAAGAATGCTTTTATTTCAAAAATTTCGACCGTTTCTTTTTCTCCTTTTTCCGGCGAAGTAATGGTATACCGGATCTCGCCTTCAAATTCCTTCTGCGCCAACGCACTGGCTGCGATACATGCAAACAGTATTGCAATGATGTATTTCATGCGGTAAAAATTAAAACCGGCAATATTGCCGGTTTTAAAAGTATTGAAAAATATCTGGATTGATTATCAGGCTACGCCTTTCAGCTTTTTGATGGCTTCATTCAGTTTGGGGACTATTTCAAATGCATCACCCACGATACCATAGTCAGCTGCTTTAAAGAAAGGTGCTTCCGGATCTTTATTGATCACCACGATCACTTTACTCCTGTTTACTCCCGCCAGGTGCTGGATAGCACCCGAGATACCAATAGCGATATACAGATTGGGGGCAATGGCAAATCCTGTTTGTCCCACATGCTCATTATGCGGACGCCAGTGTGCATCTGCAACCGGGCGGCTGCAGGCAGTGGCGGCGTGTAATGTTTTGGCAAGATCTTCCACCATGCCCCAGTTCTCCGGGCCCTTCAGGCCGCGGCCTGCACTTACCACCACTTCGGCCTCTGTTAATACCACTTCACCGCTGGCTTTTGTTACATTCGTCACTTTTACTTTTGGTGCATCCACAACAGCATCCAGGGCTGTTACTTGGGCTGTTCCTTCTCCGGCAACGGTTTGGTAAGCATTGGGGCTAAGCGCTACTATCTTAATGTCCGTTGTTACGGCAATATTGGCGAATGCTTTACCAGAAAATACGTTCTTCTTTACTACAAATCCATTACTGGTATCAGGCAAGGCTACTGCACCGGAGATCAAACCAGCCTTCAGGCGAACAGAAAGTCGGGGAGCGATCGCTTTACCGGTAGCATTGTTGGAAAAAACGATCACTTTAGCGCCGGCAGCTTCAGCAGCCTGCGCAATTACTTTGGTGAAAACCTGCGCATCAAGATGGTTCAATAAGTCATTGGACACATGATGGATCTTTGTTACACCGTATTTACCCAGGGGGGCAAGATCATCACTTACGGCACCAAGCACGACTCCTTCAGCAGTAGTTCCCAGTTGTTCTGCTACTTTAGCGCCATAGGTTAGAGCTTCCAGGGATGCTTTTTTCACATGACCATCGGCCGTATCGATAAAAATTAAAACTGACATATTAATAAGTTACAGGTTAAGAGTTGTGAGTTACAAGTTATATTGCTTTTGCTTCTTCATGCAGTAAGCGCACCAATTCTTCCACGTTATCAGCGGCTACTAACTTTACACCGGCCTTAGCAGGGGGCAAACCAAATCCTGCTACGCTGGTCAATGATTCGGCAGCCACGGGTTCCACCACTTTCAATGGTTTTGTTCTGGCGGCCATGATGCCCCGCATATTCGGTATTCTGGCCTCCGCCATTCCTTTTTGAGAACTTACCACTACCGGAAGCTCCACTTCACTTACTTCTTCCCCGCCTTCTATCTCACGGGTAATGGTGGCTTTGTTGCCGGCCAGTTCAAATTTGGTGGCCAGGGAAATATAGGGCTGATCTAACAACTCCGCTACCATACCGCCGATAGAGGAGCCGTTATAGTCAATCGTTTCTTTACCGGTCAGTACCAGGTCATAGCCGCCCTGTTTGGCTACTTCGGCTATTTGCGAAGCGATATAAAAACTATCGTGACTGTCTGCATTTACACGAATCGCTTCATCTCCACCAAGGGCCAGTGCTTTGCGGATGATTGGCTCTGCATCAGTTCCACCGACTGTAACCAAATGAATGGCAGTGGAGGGATCCGCTTCTTTTAATTCGATAGCCCGGACCAGGGCATACCACTCATCGTAGGGGTTGATGATCCATTGAACACCGTTTACATCGAATTTCGTGTTGTTATCGGTGAAGGCTATTTTTGCCGTGGTGTCCGGCGTCTTACTGATACAAACTAAGATCTTCATATTGAATGTTTGTTGTCACCCTGAGTTAGCAAACGGGTGAGTGTTAAAGATTAGTTGTTTATGCAACTAAAGCAAAGATAAGGGAGGCTTTTTATAATTAATAATTATTGATTAATAATTTTTTTCACAGATAACAAACTGACAGGTGGACAGAATCCAGAAGTTAAAAGACTACTTAGAAGCTACCCCGCAGGATAGTTTTTTGAAGCATGCCCTGGCCCTGGAATACATAAAATTGGGCGATGATGAACAGGCTAAGGCTTTATTTGAAGAAATCTTAAACAGTGAGCCGGGTTATGTGGGCAGTTATTACCACCTGGCCAAACTGCTGGAGCGGCAGGAGAAAACGGAGGAAGCAGTGAAAGTATATGAGAAAGGTATGGAAGAAGCGCTGAAGGCGGGGGATAAGCATGCTTTTGGTGAATTGAAAGGGGCGTGGGAAGAGTTGACGTTTTAATGTGGAAATGTGAGCATTTGGAAATGATGAACAGATATTAAAAATGACATTGCTTCAAAACTTTATTGATAATAATAAGAACAAAAATCTTTTCTCACCAAAAGACAATCTGTTATTGGCAGTAAGCGGAGGTGTGGATTCCGTAGTGCTGTGTGAACTGTGTAAGCAGGCGGGATATGATTTTATGATCGCTCATTGCAATTTCAACTTAAGAGGTGCTGAAAGTGACCGGGATGAACAATTCGTAAAAGAGCTGGGAAAGAAATATGGCGTGGAAACACTGGTCAAACAATTTGATACCGAGAAGTATGCTTCAGAAAATAAACTATCAACCCAGGAAGCTGCAAGAGAGCTGCGGTATAATTGGTTTAAGGAACTAATTAACCAATCAACCAATCAACCAATTCACCTCCTAACCGCCCATCATGCCGATGATAACCATGAAACACTGCTGATGAATTTCTTCCGTGGCACAGGGTTGCATGGATTGACGGGTATTCCTGTTTCTAATGATCATATCCGGAGGCCACTGTTAGCTTTTTCAAAAGAAACAATAATAGAGTTTGCCAAAGAACATAAGCTGGAGTTTGTGGAAGATTCATCCAACCAGTCTTCCAAGTACACCCGAAATTTTTTTCGCAACGAACTGATCCCGGCCATCACCAAAGTGTATCCGCAGGTGAAGGAGAATTTGCAGGCTAATATCAACCGCTTCCGGGAGATTGAAAAACTGTACCAGTTTTCAGTGGGAGAACTGAAGAAAAAAATATGTAAGCAAAAAGGAAATGAGATTCATATTCCCGTTAAACTACTGATGGGCTTTAATAGCCGGGCATTGGTCTATGAGATCATTTCACCGTATGGGTTCCAGGAGAAACAGTTGGACGAGGTGATAAAGCTGGCTGCGAGTGATTCCGGGAAGTATATTACTTCACCGGAGGGGCATTATCGTATCATCCGGCACCGTCATTGGTTTATTATTAGTCCTGTACATGCAACTGAAGCTGAAAATATTATTATTGAGAAAGGAGACAATGGGATATTATTTTCTTTGGGTATACTTGAAGTTGAGACAACCTCAAACCTCAAACCTTCCACTTCAAACAACGAAGTGTCGCTTGATGCTAAACAAATAACGTTTCCTTTATTACTGCGCAAAAGAAAAGCTGGGGATTATTTTTACCCATTGGGCATGACAAAAAAGAAAAAGGTCAGCCGCTTCCTGATCGATAAGAAACTCTCTCTCGGAAAAAGAAAATATCTGGGTGATCGAAAGTGGTCAGCGGATCATCTGGGTGGTGGGACAGCGGATAGATGAACGGTTCAAAGTCTCGGATAAAACAACTGCCGTGATCAGGCTCTCTCTTGCGTCATCTAAATAGGACTATAGTCCTGTGTCCATCCTGATACTCTCTATAAAATTTTGAACAGGATCAAAATCTGAAAGCAGGTAGGACATTGATACAGTGAACATAATGCCGAACAGCGCTCCCCAAATATGTGCTGAGTGGTTAATATTATCCCGCCCTCTCTTTGCGAGGTAATGTGAGATGATCAGGAATAAGGGAGCGAAAATATAACCGGGAATACTGATTGGTAGAAAAAGAAGACCAACACCGGAGCGGGGTTCCAGCAGCATGCCGGTAAAGATCACAGCACTTACCCCACCGGATGCACCTAAACTCATGTAATAGGAGTCATTTTTATGTTTGAAGTAAGTCGGCAGCAGGCAAAAGCCTAGTGCCAGCACATACATGGCCAGGTAAAACAGTTTGCCTTTTAGCTGCCCGAAAATTTGTAAGAACCCATTATCAACCACTAATCCTTCGGAAGAACGATAGGTGAGGCCCAATTCCACATTGGTGCCAAATGTATATAATGCGTACATATTAAATATCAGGTGGAAGTAGTCAGCATGTATCAGGCCACAGCTAAAAAAGCGATACCACTGCCCGCGGCCAATTGACGGGGGGTAAAAGATCAGGTCTTCTTTTATCCGGGAATTATTAAATGCTCCTAACGAAACGAGAGAAGTGACGATAACGATGATAAGGGTGATTGTAAGATCCATATTGCACTTGCAGTATTATGAGTAAATCTAAACGCTAAAATGGGAAAGGAAAAATTTACTTATGATGATATTTTTCATTCTTTAGAATGGTACAGGCCCGGTACACTTGTTCCGCCAGGATTAGCCGCACCAGTTGATGGGGGAATACCAGTTGAGACAGACTCCATTTAAAATCAGCACGTCTCATCACCGCTTCGTCAATGCCGAAGGCGCCACCGATCAGGAAGATGAGTTGCTTCCGGCTTTCATTGGCCCTGGCTTGTATAAAAGCTGCCAGTCCTTCCGAACTCAACTGTTTTCCTCTTTCATCCAGCACCGCCAGGTAATCATCTTTGGTCAGCCATTGCAGTATTGTTTCTCCTTCCTTTTTCTTCAGGTCCATTTCGCTCATCATCGCAGCATTTTTGGGAACGGGTAAAATATTCCACTCCACTTTAAAATACCTTGAGATGCGGCGGGTGAAATCTTCCACACCTTCCTTTACATAGGTTTCATTGGCTTTGCCAACGGACCAGAACTGGATCTTCA
>CALSAT010000219.1:0-6663 GCA_943372905.1 Bacteroides fragilis
TCCGATGCAGACTTTTAACGAATCCATTACCTTAGCCAAACAAAAACTGCTGAACCAGGTAAGTTCAGCAGCCTAATTTATTTAATCTGTATCCCTTTTGAAAACAAAAAATTAATTCTCAACTGTCCGATTAAATACTAGCTATTACACCTAAAGGCTGTTGGTTTTTTCTCTTCCTCAGTTCTATTATCAATATAATCGAAACGATTATACTCATCTTTAATACCTGTAAGAATAATCTTTCCGTTGTCTAACCATAAGATGACTTTTTGGATTTCTGTCTCTATAGCTGGATAGAAGCTGTCTAATAACTTCTTTTTCTGTTCAATGGTTAATTCATCCCAAGTATCAGCTTGTGGATATGGAACCTCTACTCCCAGTCCATAACCGAGCCCTAAGTTGTCCATAAAACTATAGCCTTTACAATACATATCATAAAAGCTCATAAGAATCTCGGGCGACTCCTGATCTCTTTTTAAAACTCTAATCAATAGATTACGAATTCTTCTTTTCTCATACTCCCCTTTATCAATATGTTTTTCAAAAAGAGAAAACAACCATTTTTGCGCAGTTACAGACTTGTAACCATAAGAAATCAGCTCCAAATAATCTTCTGGGCTTAAGATAGTTTCAAGCCGCTTGTCCATATAAAGCCATTCTTCAAACTCTAAAAGGCTTTTGTCTCCATTAAGAGTATCAAAGAATATTTCTTGTATGTCAGCAGGAAGTCCCATTTAATGTTACATTCTTCATTTTTAAACTTACTTTTCCTCCTTTACCCACTTTACGCCTCTCTCCCTCAAGTGCTCCATTACAAACTCAAAACACTCTTTCCGGTTTCCGATCAGCTCTGGCGGAAAGACCCCTTTTTCTGTAAACATCCCTTTGGCGACCAAGTGTACAGCGGCAGTACAGGTATAGCCTGTTGTCCGTGCCATAGACGATGTTTTAGTAGTAGCATCATACCGGTCGAGGAGGCTATAGGTGATCGTTTTACCTTCTCCTTTTATTATTACTTTCATTACTGTAAACTCTTCTTCTTCCGGGCCGAGCTTCCATTCATTCACCAGCAATTTAGAAGTAAACTCCAGCGGGGAAACCGTGGTATCATTGATATGCAGCGGCGTGGTATCAAAGAAGCCGGCTTGCTGCAGGGCTATGATAAGGTCAATATGCCCGGGATAGCGCAATGTTTTTTCTTTCATATCCGGTATATGGCCCATGGTATAGATCAATGAACGCAGCCCGTCCGTATTGAAAGCTTCCAGTTCACCCGCTTCCTCAAAAAGCATCATCTCCCTTTCGCTTAATGCAGGTTTGGTAACGATCTTTCCTTCCTCCACCAGCCGTGCCGGACGAATATATTCCTGTATCACATCCACCGGTGAGAAAGGCGCTTTATATTGAAAGGGTGGTTTTCTCTCTTTGGGCAGTCCTCCCACATAACATTCAAATGCTTCTATTTTCATCTCCTCATTATATCGGCCCAGGATAAAATTGCTCATGCCCGGCGCCACCCCGCAATCGGCGATCACCGTAACGCCTTTCTCTTTTGCCAGCGCATCCAGTTCCAGCACATCCTCCGGAAAAAAAGAAATATCCACTACATTCTTACCGGCGTTGATCACGGCTTCCAGTGTTTTATAACCCATAAAGCCGGGTACGGCTGTTACCACCAGGTCAAAAGGAGAAAGCAGGTTACTGTATTCTTCAAATTGGGAAAGGTCTGCCGCTACTGTTTGCACGGCTTCATTGCGGCTGCTTAATTCCTGCAGGTTCATCGCATTCAGATCAAAAGAGGTAACAGAAAAGCTGGTAGCAAGATCCAATGCTATCGCCCTGCCTACCATACCCGCACCTAATACAGCAATCGTCATACAATAAAATTTAATACAAATGTAGTGAGGGTCACAAATCCTGTTTTCCCTCCGTTACTTTAATTCATCGCTAAGCGATCTTGTTCCGCCAGATCAACAATGCCACTCCTACCAGTGAAGCAAATACCCCCAGCACAGAACGAGTAGTGATCTTTTCTTTATACACGGCAAAGGCAATGATCAGCGCAAACAATGGCACCATGGCAAAAATAGTTTGTGCCACCGCCACATCAATGTATAAAATTGTGATCATCGATAAAGCCACTGACATGCCGGGGTTGAACACACTGCCAATGATCGTATTCTTTATTCCCTCACGACTGTCTTTCAGGTGCGTCCACACTTCTTTTGTTTTACCACTGAAAAAACTGATGGCGTACACCAGCAGCATGGCTGATACGATACGGATAAACGTGGCGCCGGACCAGCCGATCTCCTGACCTGTTTCCGCCTGTGCTATAAATCCTTTTTTGGAAAATGCCAGCGCCCCACCATGACAAAATGCAGCCAGTATGCCAAACACAATTCCTTTTACTACTGACCCATGGCCGTGATCGGGAATAGCATTGCGTTGTGAACGGCCCAGGCTGATGCTCATTACGCCTATGATCGTTATCAGCATACCAATGATTCCCACCCAGTTGATATGTTCATCCACCAGCAGGATACCGAACAATAAAGCAGAGGTGGGTGAAAGCGTTGTAAGCACACTGCCGTGCTGCGGGCTTAATATCGCATAGCTGCGAAAGCTGAAAAAATCACCGATCACTAAGGCTACAATACCGGAAAGCCCCAGCCATAGCCATCCTTTGGTATATGCTGCAGAAAAGATAGCTATGAAGCCATTGGCATCCACCACCAACGAAATAAGTATGATCAAAATGGTGCTGAGTAATAAGCGAAGATGGTTCATACTGTTCACCGGCAACTGGCGGCTGGCCGCTGTAAGCGGAAAAGCCGCAATGGCCCAGCAGAAAGTAGCCGCAAAGGCAAACAGAAAACCGGTAGAAAGCATGAGTGATCGTTAAGCCCCAAATATAACTGAATTATAAAGCCCTGTCCCGTTTACAACGGAACAGGGCTTTTATATTCTTTAATAACTGTTTAGAATTTATTCACCAGTTGCGAGCTGGTCTTTCCACCGATCGTCAGTTTAAAAATATACGTGCCGTTTCCAAGGCGGCTCATATCCATGCCCAGTGTTTGCTCTCCGGCCAGTACATTGAAGTGGCGGCTCAGCATGCGTCTGCCATTCAGGTCAAATATTTCCGTTAGTGCCTGTTCATTGCTGGCAGCAGATATTCTGATATTCAGCATTCCCTGTACCGGGTTTGGATAGATAGTGTAATACGTAACCAGGTCGGCCTGGCGGCTTACCACTTTTACATCGGTAAAGCGTACATCGCCCTGCTTATTTCTTTGTACCAGGCGATAGTAAGCCACACCGGCAAACGGCTGCATATCAGACAGGGCATAGGTTTGCATATCAGCCGACATGCCTTTACCATTCACCATACCCAATGAAGTATAACTAATGCCGCCATCAGTGGAGCGTTGCACATCAAACCATTGTTCTGGCTCTTCATTCTCTGTAGTCCATTTCAGTATCACCCTGTCTTTTTCATTTACGGTAAAGAATGAAGTGATAGAAGCAGGTGCTGTTCCTTTGGCCGCATCATTGCGGGTGTACCAGATCGGCGCCGTGATGATGCGGGAGCCATCCGTTTCTGTAATATCAAGATAATAATAGCGCTGGCTGCCATTCGCCAATCCATTATCGGTATAAGTAAAGGTGCCGGAGGCGTTGCTCGTCAGTTGGGTGGCGGCCGTGCCGCTGCCCGGTACACCATACATGATCTTTACTGAGCTGATGGTTGAAGTAGTACCAGTAGATGTAACACCGATCACCGGCGCTCCTGCCCTTGTTACGATACTGCCGATAACATCGGTGGTATTTACAGTAAAATCAATTTTAGCGCTGCAATCCTGTGAGGCATAGAAGCGCATCTTCTTCATACCATCCAGCAGGTTGTTCTCCGTAAGAGTGGACGCCCTGATCACCAGCCTTGTTTTGGCAGTATGGCCAAAGGTCATGTTGTGATTATCATGATCGATCGTTGGCCCGAGGTGATAACCTTTTGCCAGCATATTCCGGTAGTAGCTCAGGTGTGCCATAGAAGTACCGGGATTGGTATAAGTGGTATTAGTAGAAAAGGCAGGACCTGTTTCTACGGTTGAACCCACAATAGCATTATCTGCATTCACATCAAACGCATTACCCAGCACATTATTGAAGTCTGTATTGTTAGGATGCGCCAGGTAAGCCAGTGCATTACCACCATGCCGGTTCAGTATATCAAATAAACCACCGGTGCCGGTGTACACACTCTTTGCTACAAAGATGTCATAGTTGCCCGCTTCCCAGCCGATGAGTGAATCCATACCATATACAATAACGTGACCACCACCACTGATAACGCCCCACTCCATACCATATAATCCGACAAAAGTGGAGGTAGTGGCTGCGGCCGCCTGTGTTCTGCCCGGTTGCCAGTTGGCAATGCTCATACCGGCAGTGGCATGGTTATGTTCACTGATGCCGAGGAAGTCCATACACAAAGCGGTCTTCGCATACGTATAATCATCAGATGGTATCTTGGTGGTGTTATCTGCATTACCATCAGAATAGCTGCTGTGCGCATGCAGGTTACCAAAATAATAGTTCAGCGCTCCGCCGCCACCGCCGCCAGCAAGAGTGGTAAAGCCCCAGGTGGCGCTGCCTGCAATACCGGCATGGTTATTACCCGCCAGGTCTCTGAATGATCCTGCATCAATATTTACATAATACGCCACACTGTTAGCCAGGCCGCTGTAGGGTATAGTAGCTGAATTACTGCTTACCGTTACCGAAGCAGCCGTAACGGCTGTTGTTTGCACGGTTACATTATCACTGGTCCTTTTCACGGTGATGTTTCCCGTAGTTCCTTTCTGTATGTTCTCGCTGAAAGTGATCACCAGGTTACCGCTCAGTGCAATACTGGTGGAACCATTGGAGGGTGTTACGGTAGAAGTTGTGGGGGCTGTTACATCCGCACCATTAAGTTGTATGGAAAAGTCATCTATTGATAATCCATCATCCGCTCCGGAAGCATCAAGATCATTCCAGCGCAGCCAGATGATAGCATTGTTGGCAATATTCAATCCGGTTATCACCGTTGATTTAGCCGATCGGTTTGCCGCTGCATTACCATCTTTAGCACCAGTGGTAGTGGTACTGGGTGAAGCAAAGTCCAGTGCATTCACATCTGTCCAGGTGCCGGTGGAAAGAGAAGTGGCACTCAGGCTGTACTGAAAATCGATCTGGTCAGTACGGCCGGTAGCGCCGCAACGCCACTGCTCACCCGTATAGCTGATGTTGATCGATGTAATGGTAGCACCGGTACTGTTCCTTATCTGCACACCATAAGTGGGTACTAATGAACCTGACCTCAATGCACCAAAAGCTCTTTCAGTAGCCGTACCTGTACCATAGCTGTAGGTATTACCGGTAGCGGTACTGCCAGCATCTGCTGTAAGGGTAGTGTTAGCAGCTGTGCCCGTTTCCAGCAATACCCATCCGGTGGGCAATGTGGAAGAAGATCCCGAAGTAACAAGTGTATTAAAATTTTGTGTGTACGGCGTAGCCGTTGACGTGATGTTAACCTGCGCTTGCAGGTGAACAGTTACCAGCAGGCACAGCATGGCCACCGGTAATAAGCGGAAGTGTTTTGTCATAAGAACTGTTTCTGGTTTTAGTGTAGTCGAAGAGTACAAGGTGTAGAATATATCTGACATACACAACAGGGATTTACAATGGTTTTTCCACAGGTGTTAATACTTAGCAAACCGGCAAAAAAGATAATTATTGCTTAATAAAGCTTTTGGTGGAAATAACGCCGCCGCTGATGTACTGCAGGTAATATACTCCGGGGGCCATGGAACTGATACCGATCTCTACTGATGTGATGGTCACTCTCCGCTCCGCAATCAGTTTACCCGTTGCATCTGTTAGCCGCAAATGACCGGGTTGATCAGTTGGTGGCAGCACTACCTTAATACGATCAGTAGCGGGATTAGGAAACAATACCCAATTCATTTTCGTATCAAAATACACACTGCGTATATCAGTGTACTTGTATTCAGCACCTGCCTGCGCTTTGATGCGGTAGAAATTTCTTCCGGGCAATGGTGCATTATCGGTAAACCGGTACGTTGTATTGTCTGGCGTTCTCCTGGCTGCAAGCCGTCCAGCGGCAGTAAAGAATACGCCGTCTGCAGAACGTTCTATGATATACTCTTCCACTTCCCTGTCATCAGTGATCATCCAGGTACAGATGGCTGCCTGGTCCTGTTTTACCACCGTCCATTGCAGGAAGTTCACCGGCAATAGATTTTGTATGCTGCGGGTACCGATCGTAAATAATAAATGCGGCATACTGAAATCGCCGATCACTTTATTGCTGCGGATATATCCGAAGTTCACAGTACCATTCACATCATTGGGTAATAAGATATTCAGTTCCGGTTGCCATTGTGTCACGGCACCATCAAAATAATAATGTGCGATCAGCAGGCTGTCGCGGATGATAGCCGTCGGGCTCACCACACTATAGTCCCGCCACGACATACTCATCACCACATCATCATCTCCTGCACCCACAAAGTTGTGACTGGTCACTTCCCAGTATTCCTGGCTGCTGATATGGTCTATCAGCGGGTTCTTGTTATTCCGGTTGGTGGGACTGCT
>CALSAT010000220.1:0-6647 GCA_943372905.1 Bacteroides fragilis
GCATCACCTCAGATGTGCTATATCCCATTACAGAACAGGAGTATTTACAACAAACTATTCCTCATGCCCGTTTATTAAGCATCAGCAGCGATTATGGACACGATGGATTTTTGTTGGAGTATGAAAAAATAGAAACCGCACTGACAGCCTTCATCGGTGACAGAAAAACCTCTTATTTAAAAATTGTAAATCATTAATATGGAAACACAAAAGCAACTTACAATAGGGCTCTTTGGATTTGGCGTGGTGGGCGAAGGACTTTATAAGGTATTGCAGCAAACTCCCTCACTGAAAGCATCCATTAAAAAAGTTTGTATCAGGAATTATGGCAAAAAAAGAAATGCTCCTGCTTCACTCTTCACTACTGATAAAGAGGAGCTGCTGAATGACCGTGATATAAATGTCATCGTGGAAGTAATAGACGATGCAGATGCGGCTTTTCGTATCGTATCCACTGCCTTACAAAATGGTAAAGATGTGGTAAGTGCCAGCAAGAAAATGATCGCCGCTCATTTACCCGAATTACTCGCCCTGCAGCAGCAAACCGGCCGCTCCTTTCTGTATGAGTCAGCCGCCTGTGCTTCTATTCCCGTTATCCGTAACCTGGAAGAATACTATGATAATGACATGCTGCATTCCATCAAAGCCATTGTGAACGGATCAACCAATTTTATCCTCACTAAGATGTTTGAAGAAGGTCTTGATTTTAAACAAGCCTTGCTTCTGGCACAGCAGGCCGGTTTTGCAGAAAGCGACCCCCGCCTCGATGTGGAAGGCTTCGATGCTGTCAATAAATGGACCTTCCTCCTTACTCATGCCTATGGCATCATCGAAGCGCCGGAGAATATTTTATTCAATGGCATACAAAACATACATGCCGCAGATGCCGCAGTCGCACAGGCAAAGCATCAGCAGATCAAACTGGTGGCACAGGCACAAAAATTAAAAACAGGAAAGATCGCCGCCTTTGTCTTACCCCAGTTCGTCAGCCAGGATGATCATCTGGCCTTTGTAAAAAATGAATACAATGGAGTGGTGATAGAAAGCAGTTTTGCTGACAAACAATTCTTTTATGGCAAAGGCGCTGGCAGCTTTCCTACTGCTTCAGCCGTACTCAGCGATATTGCTGCCCTCCGGTACCAGTACAAATATGAATATAAGAAACTCTATCACCATCAGCCACATCAGTTGAGTAATGATATATTCCTCCGGGTATATGTAAGTTTTGATGACCTGGCCCTTGTACCCCGCGACCGATTTGAATGGATCGAAGAATGGCATGCACAGGAAGAAAGGAAATACCTGGTTGGCGTCATCTCCTTTACAGAACTGAAGAACACTACCTGGTGGAAAGAGAACAACACCTCCCTGATACTTGCGGCCAACCCGGTTATTGAAGATATTGAAACCCGTAAACTGAAAAAGAAAAGCCTGGAACTCGCAGGCATTGTATAAACGCTGTACTTGTTATTTGTTTTATGAGGGGTCTGTTTCTACGGGCCCCTCTTTTATTCATGAAGGGAATCATTCAACAACAGGTGATCTTTATAAAATAAAAAAATATGAGAAGCCTCCTGCACTAACTTTAATGCGATATAAGAAAGCAAAAAACTAATTTCCCGCACAGATGAAGGTCGCATTTATCACAAGGTCCACACTGTACAAAATTCACGGAGGCAGTACTGTGCAGGTGATTGAAACAGCAAAAGAACTGGAGAAACTGGGAGTAAGCGTTCGCATCTTTCTCGCCCACGAAAAAATTAATTATCACGAATTTGATCTGCTGCATTTTTTTGATCTTACCCGACCGGCGAATATCCTTTATCATGCCAAAAAATCAGGTACACCATTCGTGGTATCCCCCATCCTCGTCGATTACAGCGAATATGACAGGCTTCACCGCCGCGGTATCACTGGCCTCCTGCTGGGGGCCTTTGCACCGGAGCAAACAGAATTTTTAAAAACAATTGGCCGCTGGTTGCTTCGCAAAGACAGCCTTCCCAGCAAGGCATATATATGGAAAGGACAAAAAAGGGCTATCAAAGAAATAATAGAAAAAGCCGCCCTTCTCTTACCCAATTCCCAATCAGAGCATGAACGGTTATCTGCATTATACAATATCCAAAAGCCTTATGCAGTGATACCTAACGGGGCGGACATGGAACTATTCCACACAACTGGCCGGGAACAAAAAGATGATCATCTGGTGATCTGCGCCGCAAGAATTGAAGGGCTTAAAAATCAACTGAACCTTATAAAGGCATTGAATAATACCCCCTACAAACTGGTACTAATAGGCCACCCTACCCCTAACCAGGCAGAATACAACAGGCAGTGCCAGAAAATTGCAGCCGCCAATGTAGAGTTCGCCGGCAAGCTGTCTCAAAAAGAGCTTGCTGCCTATTACAGGAAAGCAAAAGTGCATGTGCTGCCAAGCTGGTTCGAGACCTGCGGCCTCTCTTCCATAGAAGCTGCCGCTATGGGATGTAATATTGTGATCACAGAAAAAGGATTTACAAGAGATCATTTTGGGGAGGAAGCCTTTTATTGTGATCCCGGAGATACCAACTCCATTTATAATGCCGTGGTACAGGCTTCGCAGGCGCCTTACCCGGGAACACTTCAGCAGTTGGTAAGGCAGAAATATACCTGGCAGCAAGCCTCGGTAAAAACCCTGGAAGCATATAAAACAATTCTGTAAATTTTACTAATCGATTATCAGCCGAACCATTAAACAAAATATTTTTTTCAAACTTGAAACCAAATGAAACTCCGCATTGGCATAACAGGTACCAGGGGCATACCAAATAATTATGGAGGGTTCGAACAATTTGCCCAACAGCTTTCTGCTGACCTTGTGGGAAAAGGGCATGAGGTATTCGTGTATTGTTCGCATACACACCCTTACCAGCAAAAAGAATGGGATGGGGTAAAACTCATCCATTGCAAAGATTGGGAAAAGAAATTAGGCACCATTGGCCAGTTCTTTTATGATCGCAATTGCCTTATTGATGCCGTGCAAAGGAATTATGACATATTACTTCATCTGGGTTACACCAGTGATTCTGTCTGGCACCGTAAATGGCCGAAAGCAACCGTGAATATCATGAACATGGACGGGCTTGAATGGAAAAGAAGTAAATACAATTGGCTCACCCGGCGTTTTCTGAAATGGGCAGAGAAATTGGCAGCCAAAAATGCCGCCGTACTCATAGCTGATTCAGTAGCCATACAGGACCATTTGCAAAAAAAATATCAGAAAAAAGCTTTTTACATCCCCTATGGGGCTGATATTTTCACCAACCCTTTACCCGCTTTATTGAAACAATTCAACCTGCAGCCGTTTGATTATTTCCTCCTGATAGCCAGGATGGAACCGGAGAATAACATTGAAATGATCATCAAAGGCTATATTGATTCAGGCTCATCACAGCCGCTCGTAATAACCGGAAATATTTCTACCCATTTCGGAAGATCAATAGCAGCCCGGTATACACACAGAGGCATTATTTACACCGGCGCAATATATGATAGGGCTCTCCTGGATAATCTCCGCTATCATTCACTTCTCTATTTTCACGGTCATTCAGTCGGTGGTACCAATCCCTCTCTTTTAGAAGCAATGGGCTGCGGATGTAATATTGCCTCACATGCTAATATTTTCAATAAAGCCATACTCCAGGCGGATGCAGACTACTTTTCTACCTCCGCCGAAGTGACCGACCGCATACTTTACCCGCCCGCCACAGCAGAACTGGAAAAAAGAAAATCAATGAATCTTCAGCGCATCAATACTATTTACAATAATCAAAAAGTAAGCGGACTGTACGAAACGCTGATGCTGGATATTATGCAGAAAAAGAAATGATCTGCGCTGGTGCCATCTCCTGGTCTGTTTTCCTTTTCACATCAAACGCCGGGAATGCATGTGTAAAAGCCAGTATCCAGATAACATACTCAGCACCATTAGTGATATAGCTTCCCATGAACTGGTACAGGAATACAAAGAAAAATAGCAGCAACTGGAAATAATTTCTCCAAACCCTGGTAATAAAAAAAAGAAATACCTGCAGCAATAAACGCAAAGAAAATCCGACCCACCCAAAAAGGGCCAGTGTTTCAGCGGAGGCATTGGGGATGGCCACGGGGGTTGTAAAATAATAGAGATAATATTCCCGTATCATATCAGCCGCCACCGCATTCAATTGTCCGGGGCCTATCCCCCACCAGGGGTTGTTCTCCTGCAACACCCTTCGGGCCAGTTCATAAGCCTCCGCTGTTCTCCCAACTGTTGAAGTATCACTTCCGGTAAGAATATTTTGCAGGCGCAAAAAAAACGGGTTGCCCGGAAAAAAGACAGCAGCAGTCACCAGCAGGGCTGCTGCCACGAAAGCGCCGGTAATAAACCCATTCACAATTCTTCTGTTGCGGTGAAGAGACCGGAAATGTACCATGAAGGTGAACACTCCTGCAGCAACCAGGCATACAATGACCCCTATAGAAAAGGATAACACAAAAGGAAGAAATATCATTGGCAGCAGCCAAATACCAGTAATAGTATTCTGCCTTAAAACATATTGCATCAAATAAAACAGGAAAACCGGTACAAAAAGCATAGCATAGTAAGATGCTTCATACGTAAACATTTTTAACCGCAGAAACTGGTCCACATTCTCCGTAAGGTTTTGCCGGATCCAAAATATATGATTTAGCGGTGTGAAGTAAATAGCGATCGCAATAAAACACAGAAACGTATTAATGATGAGTATTTTTTTAAAGATCATTTCTTTTCGGCTGTCAAATTTCAGCCAGGTGTAAAATGCTTGTCCGAAAATATACACAGCAAGGATATTGAACAGGGCTATGCCATACTTTTCCATCTCCACCCGTATTACAAAAAGATGCACCAGCATAAAGGGAAGCAGGATGCAGATAAAGGGAAGCAGTACTTCATTTTTCCTTTTCAATAATATCCATACATAAAACAAAGGAGCAAGCAGGGTAATATAAGTAAGTCCAAACGGGAGTCCCATCGTATTGATGAAAAAATAGATCAGTGCAAAGGGAAGATATTTATTCAATGACATGGTCTTCCCTTTTAAGATAATCCAAAACACCCCTCCACACCCCTCTCGCCTGGCCCCACTGGCCTGTAAATAAACGTTTCAGAAACCGTAATCCGGCAGAAAAAAGAGCCTGGCTGGTTTTCTCTTTCCTGTATTTAGCAGTAAAATATAACCCATTACGGGTGTAATAATAATGGGCGGTAAATCCCTTGCCGATAACAGTACTTATCTTATCATAACAAACAGCTGCCGGGCAAACTGCCAACCCGATTCCTTTTTGCCGTGCAGCAAAGCACCAGTCTGTTTCCTCCCATACCAGGAAATACTCCTCCGGGAGTAATCCTGCGACCCTGAAATTGGAGACATGCGTAAAAAGACTGGCTCCTGATATATAATCAAGCTCTTGTTCCTTTTCAGCAGCCGTTATCATATTCACGGTGCCTGAATTGAATTGTACCCGGCCTCCGCCATAGAACAGGATTTTATCCTTGTCATAATAAGATCTGACTACGGATCCGATAATCTTTTGCTCTTTCTGCTGCAATGCAAAAGATACTAATTGCTCCAATGTATCGGGGTTCACTGTCATATCCGGGTTGAGCAGCCATACATACGCATCCTCCCGGAGAATGCCTTTCAACACCAAATTATTTGCACAGGCAAATCCATCATTGCTATCATTTTGAATCAACAGCACTTTCGGCAGGTTTCCGGGGTTGAAGGATTCATTAAACTCCTTTTTGCTCATCCGTTTTGTATCTGCCTTTCCCGCCAGCATAGTATCCAGGTGCTGTAAAGAATCATTGGCTGAGTAGTTGTCCACCACCAATATCGAGAACCCCGGATAGGTGGAGGCCAGCAACGATGTAATACAATCGCTGGTATCCTTCCAATTCAGGTAGTTGATAATAATAATATATACCTTCATCCTTTCCATTGGCAACACTTAGTTCTTACTATTGGCATATCTGTGTACTGATACTGATACACCAACCGTTATAAACACCTCCGTAATTAAAATGGCCCCTATTGTCCCTCTTACCTGGTAAAGATCAGCCAGTATGACATTCGCAATAACAGATATCAGCACAGCAGAAGTATAAACAATAAAATAAGTCTTCTTCCGGTCAAGCGCCAGTAAAGATAAAGTGCCAGGAATATTAAGACAGACAACAGGTAAAACGAAACACAACATTTTCAGTACAAAAACTGCTTCCTCATTATTTTCATTCATAAAAAGATCTACAATAAAGGGTGCGGTGATAATCACTGCAATACTTCCCGCAACCACCGCCAGAAGAAAGGGAGGAAAGATTCGCTTAAAGAATAAGAGCAACTCTGTAGTCCCTTTATCCGCCAGCTGGCAGGCTTTGGGGTAAACAGCCTGTGAGAAAATGGTCAGCCCCTGTTTCATTGTAAAGAAGATCCGTTCAGCCACGCCATAGTAACCCGCCACCAGATCATTCGTAAACAAACGCAGAATAAAAATATTTCCGTATTGAATGATATTCATTGATAAGTTGGTAGCAGTAAAGGGCCAGCCATCCTTTAGTAGAATCATGACTTCCCTGAAAGTGACCT
>CALSAT010000221.1:0-6644 GCA_943372905.1 Bacteroides fragilis
GCTTTGGTGGAGCCGGTCAGTAGTTTTACCGGCACCTGCATTTTTTCCAGCAATCCTTGTATAGTGACAAAATGTTGCTGCGACAGAATCTCTGTGGGTGCCATCAGGCAGGCCTGGTAATCATTATCCAGGGCTAATAACATCACTAATACGGCTACGATCGTTTTGCCGCTGCCCACATCACCTTGCAGCAACCGGTTCATTTGCTTGCCCCTGGCCGTATCCGTACGTATTTCTTTGATAACCCTTTTTTGTGCATTGGTGAGTTCAAAAGGCAAGTGTTCTTTATAAAAAGTATTGAACAGGTCACCCACTTTATCAAATACCACTCCTTTGGAAAAGCGGTGGCGGCTGCTGCGCAATAAATTCACCCGCATCTGTGCAATGAATAATTCTTCAAATTTGAATCGCTTCACCGCTTCGTCAAAGGCGGCCTGCGATGGCGGAAAATGTATTTGTTGATAAGCCGTAAATCGGTTAACGAGCTTTAACCGGCTGATTATGGCCGCAGGTAAATTTTCAGGTACATCCCGTTCCCGCAGCATGCCCAGCAGGTGTTGCGTAAGCTTTCCGATCTGCCTGCCACCCAATCCTCTTGCTTTTAATTTTTCGGTTGTGGAATAAACAGGCTCCAGGAAGTTTTTGGTCAATGCTTGCGGGGCCGATAGCACTTCCAGTTCCGGGTGAATGATCTGCGCCTGCCCGTTATAAAAAGTAACCCGCCCATATACCAAATAAGATTGCCCCACTTCCAGCATTTTCTGTACCCAGGTAATGCCCTGGAACCAGGTCAGTTCCATTATGCCTGTTTTATCCCGCAGGGTCGCCACCAGCCGCTTACCCTGGCGCTGACCCACCACATCGTAGTGTTGCAATACACCAGCCACCTGGGCAAACTCCAGATCCGGTGTCAGTTCATTGATAAGGTTTAGTTTGGTCCGGTCAATATGGCGAAAAGGATAATGCTCCAGCAGGTCGCCAAAGCTGAAAATGTTCAATTCCTTTTTCAGTAATTCCGCTTTTTGCGGCCCCACTCCTTTCAGGTATTCAATCGGGTTGGATAATATGTGAGCAGTGGAAGAAATATAAAAGATTTGAAACAAAAATAAGAAAGACCAATGACGATAAACAGCAGACAACCGCTGGTTACTGACTATCGGCTAATAACTATTAATTACCGACCACCGGCTCTCTCAATGATTTCTCCCACAACACCGTTTGTTTTCCCCTGGCAAACAGAATACATCCTTTTACCAGGCAATAATTCATGAACATAAAATAAAAGGGAATAGTCAACAAACCCGAGCGCCTGCCGGTTTTTACCAGCCACCAGCCGATAAAAGCCAATGCAAAGAAAATTATTTGCGCCAGCAATAACCAGCTATACATTCCACCCGCAGGCCCACCGGCGGCCAGCAAAATATTGGTGACCAGTAAGCCAATAAGCAGCAGTGGACAAAATACCCAGCGAAGCAATCGGCGGGAAATATATTGAAAAGACAACAGCGGATACCTGAACACATTCAGGCAGGACCGCAGGTAACCAATGGACTGATAAGCCCCGGCAGATATCCTCACTTTTCGTTTTTCTTCTTCTGCTAAAGAAGCAGAGGGCAGCTCGGAAGCAAATGCGCCGGGCTCATAAGCGATCTTATATCCCTGCAAACAGACCTGCATGGAAATAACAAAATCATCCAGCACCAGGTCATCCGGCAGCGGTTGAAAAAGTGCGGTGCGGATTGAAAATAATTCGCCTGCCGCACCCACCACCGTGTACAAACCGGCATCCTGTTTTTTCAAAAAAGATTCATATTGCCAGTACATTCCTTCAGCATTCCCCACCGGGGAATCCCCGGACTGGTCTTCTATTCTCTTTTCACCGGCCACACCTCCCACCTTCGCATTACTATAGTGGACCAGCATTTGTTGTATGCATTGCTTATTCAGCATCGTGTTGGCATCACTAAAAACCACAATGGGGGTTTGTACAAACTGCAGGGCCCGTTTAATGGCAGCATATTTTCCTTTGCGTTGCGGTTCATGCAGCAATTGTATGCGGGGATATTTTTCTATCAACTGGTTGGAACTGTCCGCCGATCCGTCCGTCACAAAAATGAGATGCAGTTTATCCGCCGGATAATCAATATCGAGAGTGTTACGGATTTTCTCCTCAATAATTTTTTCTTCATTGTAAGCCGTAATAAGCAGGGTAACAGGCAATGTTTCCGCCGGAGTGGGCACATTCTCAGAAGCAGTAAAGACCCGTTTAATTACGTTTATGATAAACACCAAAATCCCATACCCGACATAGCAATAAAACAGGAGTGCCAGGCTGATCCAGTATAGTAGTTTAACAGTATCCATTAAATCTGCAGTGTGAAAAATACGGTCGGGTAAAAGCAAATATCCCAAGATATCAGTTAAAACTCGCAACCTGTTAAGGGAAAAAGCCCATTTCACAGAAATTGTTTAAAAGAGGCTTGCTAATATTAAAGCCGCCAGTTAATTTGTACCTGAAATCCACTACCTGTCTAAACAACAGTATCATGAAAAGCCACCTCTATTTTCTGCAGCTCGATCTGTATTTCCGTGACTACAAGTTTGCGTTCTTGTGTTTTGTCACAGCCTTTGTAGTAACTCTCATCACCATTCCGCCCATAATCAGTCTTATAAAAAAATACAGTTTGTATGATGTCCCCAATGCCCGGAAGGAGCATTCATCACCCATACCTACTATGGGAGGCATTGCCATCATTGCCGGGTTGATGCTATCGCTGTTCCTCTGGTTCCCCTTCAGCAACGAAGCAGCACAGATCAGTTTCTTCTTTTCTATAGCCGTATTATTTGCGCTGGGCATCATGGATGACCTGAAAGACCTGTCTGCAAAATATAAATTCATTGTGCAGATCGCCATTGCCGTCCTCATCGCTTTGTCCGGTATCCGCATCACCACTTTCGACGGTCTGTTGGGCATTTATGAACTGCCCCTTTCAGCACAGTATAGTTTTACTATCCTGGCGATAGTTGGCATCACCAATGCCTTCAACCTGATTGACGGTATTGATGGCCTGGCTGGTGGTATCGGGTTTATGAGCCTCATCACCCTCGGTATTTTCCTTACTATGAACGGGGATGTGAATACAGCATTGATCGCTTTTGCACTGGCCGGTGGATTATTTGCCTTCTTATACTTCAATCTGAACCCGGCCAGGATATTTATGGGTGACACTGGCTCCCTGGTACTGGGTTTTGTAATAGCTGTGTTAAGCATTCGGTTGATGCAGGTGAATGTACAGGTGGCCTTCCCGGTATTGCCTCATGCAACCGTATTCATAGCAGGCATAGTACTCATTCCGGTCTTTGATACGCTCCGTGTATTTGCCACCCGCATCTGGAAAGGAAAATCTCCTTTCGCTGCGGATAAAACACATATTCATCACCTGCTTACCAACCAGGGTTTCAGTCATGGCTTTGCGGCCAAACTTATCTGTTTCCTGCATGGCTTTATCCTGATGGAAGTGTACTGGCTGCGCAATATGCGGCAGGAATGGATATTGGTTATTCTGGTTGTTTTTATGCTGTTGGCTACGGTGCTGCTGAAGAATTTGGGAGTGCTATTTCGGAAAGCCCCTTCGGTAGCAGCTGAATAAACAAACAATAATTTTCATACCCTTTGGTTTTCGGATGAATATTGCGGGGAGGTTCAGGTTGTAATTACTTACAACAAATCACTCCCGCTTAAAAACTATCCGGAATCCGTCAACCGGCTCACTGCCCCCTTCTTTCATCTTTCAGGACCCTCCGTAAACACATTTGATCACTATTTTTTTAAACCGTTTGGTTACAAATTTGTTCATGGTGGGAACAATAGCTAAATAGTACTATCATGAGCAACTTCCGTGGTTGGGGTATCTTGGTACCCCTTGGCTTGTGCCTCCTTTGGGCTTGCCAAAAGGAAATTTCCGTCGACGAGCCAGCCAGCCAGACAAACAACCCCACTTCTTCCAGTCAGTCAAATACCAGGCTTTCCTATGGCGACACCTTGTTCTATCTTAAAAACCAACAAGGTACATATACCATTTCACCCGTAAGTAAACCCGCCGCCGCCGGTTATTTCAAAGCTAATCCCTATGGCCTCATAATCGACAGCCTTACAGGCAAGATCAATATTACCGCCAGCGAGACAGGCTTGCGGTACAAGATCTATTATATTAGCAATGCGGGGCAGCCATTGGATAGCGTTAAGCTGGTTATTTCCGGCATAGACTACACCGATAGCATTTACAGAATTCAGGCTACTCCAACGGCCTACGATACAGCCTTCCCCATCTATAATGCACGCCCCGAATTACAACTGCCCTGCGGTGACGATGATGAGGATGATGATGGCGATATTGATGATGATGATAACTTGTGTGTGTTTGATGAAACAGACCTTGACGATGACGGCAATGATGATATTCCCGGAGTGATACAGGATAAACTGCTTGTTGATATTAAAAAAGGAACTATTGATGCCGAGGCTTCTTTCCATGCTGGCGTATTCGGATCATCCAACCCAGCTAACGGACTTACCAGGGATTTTACATTTTATTACCGCCTTGCAGATGCCAGCAACAGGGCATTAAACAGGATCACTGTCCGCCTCTACCACTACAGAACCCTGTCAGATATTCCTCAATGGCTCTTAGATGAGATCAAAAGGCGGAAAAATACAGCGGCCATGGTTAACAGCCGGATATCTTTATTTAATATGAACGGGAACGACCAGCCTGAAAACTTTACCGGGCGTTTCACTGATCTGTTTGGGCCAAAACGCCCCCCGATCATCGTTATAGTAAGCCAATAAATTGAATAGGTATAATGCATGATGCCCGGCTTATTTGCCGGGTTTCTTTTTATTTTTAATCATGAAAAAAGCTGGTATAATCTTTATCACAGTGGCAGGATTAGCATATTACCTGTTTGCACAAACTCCCGCCTCTGTACAAAACTATACTGGTTGGCACGAAGAGGCCACCCGCCTCTATAATCTTGATGAACCAACAGAACAAACCGACAGTATTGCCCTTCAGCTCTTTTTAAAATGTGCAAATGCTGCTTTACATAATAATAACGCCACACTCGCAGCCGATTGTTTTATCAAAGGGGGCAATATTCATCAAACCTATAAGAGGTATGAATTTTCCAATCAGCTGTATCACCGTACACTTGCTATTATCCAATCCAAAAACATAGACAAGTCCTTCCAATACCAGGCTTTCCTGTATATGGGCTCGTCCTTCTATTTCAGTAATATCATTGACAGTGCGCAGTATTATTTCGAAGCAGCCTCTGCTATTTCTTTTACCTATAAGGGCAGTCAGTTACCCGAACAGGAACTGCTGTATAATTCATTGGGAGCTATTTATTTCGAAAGCGCTAACTATCTGCAGGCCAAAAACTATTTCTCAAAAGCGTTGTCTGTTACACCAAAAGCCTCCCCCGACTATAACGAACTATTTGTTAGCATCAACAGCAATATCGCCAACTGCCTGCTGCGTCTTAACCAGTATGACTCGGCCTTAAAAATTTATAAACTTTTACAAACCTACCCATCACCAGAAGATCTGACAGAAATCATCCGCCAGAATACAGCTCATACCTATTTTCAATTGGGTGAATACGACAGTGCCCTTTTATTGTACAGGCAACTGCCATCTGAAGATCCATTGAACAGCATAAAGGCCTTAAATGATATTGGACGTATTTATATGAACCGGGAACAGTGGCAGCAATCCGAAGTGATATTTGATTCCGCCATAGCCGTCAATAAAAGAATTTCAGCCAGCATTAAAAATAAAGAAGAAGCAAAAGCCTATTTATACAGGGGGCAATTAGCAGGAAGACAGGGACTCTTTGATGAGGCCATCACCTGGTGCAATGAAGCCCTTCAGGAAATACACCTCAATTTTAAACCCAAAAGCTTTGACGATCTTCCAGGCGATGTCTCACAAACAGTTTCACCTATCACTCTTTTTGAAATTCTCCGGAGCAAAGCCTCCTTTTTGTACAAAAAATTCAGGGTGTCAGGACAGCAGCCCATGTTAACCGCCTCATTAGCTGCTTACCGGGGCGCCATTCAGGCGGCCCACCATATAAAACTGAATTTTGATAATGATGAAGCAAAGCTTTTTTTCAATAGCAATTATCAGCTTATTTATGGAGAAGCGATTGCCGTAGCCTACGAATGCTGCCTCATAAACAACAAATACTTTGATGATTATCTTTTTATCCTGGAAAATTATAAAGGAAGTATTCTTTATCAAAACCTGCAAAACATTCAGCTAAAATCTACAGCCCGGATTCCCGACAACATCCGAAAAAGAGAAAAAGAGATCAAACAACTGCTGGCTTTCTACACCTCCCGTATTAATAACAATGTAACAGAAAAAGATGCCGGCCAGTTACAAAAAAGATTACTGGAACTACAGGTAGAACTGTCCCGTCTGCAAAAAGAATACGACAAAGATGAATCATACAATTTATACAAGAACCAGTCGTCAGAAAAGAAGAGGTCGCTGTCAGATATTCAGGCAGCTATTGATAATGAAACAGCCCTGATCAATTATTATATGGCTGATTCGGTTATCTATCTGCTTGCC
>CALSAT010000222.1:0-6581 GCA_943372905.1 Bacteroides fragilis
ATATTGGGTTTGAAAAATCCATTACCAATGATTACAAGGGCCATGGAAACATAGAGCATCGTTTCATTATGAATACCCATCGTGCAATAGCCCACCCCCATCAGCAGGCCGCCCAGTATGATAGAGCGCCGATAACCCAGGTACCGGTCAGCTATTAAACCACCCAAAAAAGGAGTAAAGAAAACCAATGCGATGAAAGTGCCATAAAGGCTGGCAGAATCTTTTTCATCCATATTAAAACCATCCACCGAATCTTTGAGGTAGAGAGTGAAAATACCAATCATCAGGTAATAGCCAAACCGCTCCCACATTTCAGAAAAGAATAAGAAAGGCAATGCTTTTGGGTGTTTCTTCCACATACTCGATTGATTTAGGAGTTAAGATAATGAAATTGGTGTTAGGGGAAAATAAAAAAGGTGACTATGTAGCCACCTTGATATACAGTTGCCGTAACAGGATTAGTCAAATCCTGTTTTGTCTTTGACGATCTTATTCAGCGATTTAATTCTTGAGTAGATTAATATACCACCAATAAAGGCTGCTGCCACGAGAATCAGGAAGAAGATTTTTTTATCTGTAAAATCATCCCAGAAGCTGGTCATCACCCCCGCTACTTTGCCTCCGATAGAAGTAGAAAGAAACCATCCCCCCATCATAAGGGCAGTTAACCTGGCCGGTGCCAGTTTAGAAACCAATGATAATCCCATTGGGCTCAGAAAAATTTCACTGATCGTGAATATGAAATACGTTATCCAGAGCCAGATAGCTGATGCTTTATGTGTGTAAATTGATGGAACAGACATGATGGCAAAAACCATTGCCAATGCCGATAAACCGGAAATGAACAAAGCCATGCCAAATTTCGACATGGTGGTGGGCTCCTTTCCTTTTTTTCTTAAGAAACTGAAAAACGGGACAAAAAGTAAGGTCAGTAAGACAATAAAAAGCGGATTGATCGATTGAAACAATTCAGTATTCGTAAGCTTTACATCTTTGCCCTGCGGCCATTGGTCTTTTGGCACATTTACAAAATAAGGATCGGGCCCCATTTCCTGCACTACCTTTCCACTATCATTTTTCACTTCCCGCATATATGGATCCAGCTTATTTACAAGGCGGGGTGTGTCTGTTACTTGTTGCATGGGGAAAATCGCACCGGTTATTTTTGCCGTTGTTGGTGAGGCTACCCGGTCAGTATGTTTTTCAGCCCATAATGTAAGCCCTGTTGCATTTTGATTGTATATGGTCCAGAAGGCTATGGCGATTGCGAAAATAAATAATAAAGCTCCAATACCTTTTTTATCCTGTCCTTTGGCTTTTACCCACAAGGATATATAGAATGCAATGATGGGTAAACAGGCAAAAATAAAAGCATCATTGGCTTGTGTGCCCATAATGGCCGAACCAAATATTGTTGTTGGTAGAAACCAACCTATAACAGCTGCAATAATAGCCGGTAAGAAAACCGTAGAGAAGATTTTGGAAAGGGGCATATCTTCCGGTTGAACAGGTTTTTTAACATCAGCCTCCTTGATGTCTTTATTTTTTACTGAAATCGCCAGAATAATTAGTCCGATAATGAGTCCGATTCCGGCTGCGGCAAACGCATATCCCCATCCATATGCATTACGCAAATATGCTGCAACGAAATTGCAAACAAATGCGCCAATATTAATGCCCATATAGAAAATGTTATAGGCATTATCCTTTAGCGGCTTTAAGTCTTCTCTATTATAAATATTACCTAACAAAGTGGAAATATTGGGCTTAAAAAATCCATTGCCTACGATAATCAATGCAAGGGATACAAACATAGCAGTATCACCAGGTAAAGCCAGGCCAAGGTAACCCGCCGCCATTAAGGTGCCCCCCAAAAAAATAGATTTTATATATCCTAAATATCTGTCTGCAATCAAACCGCCTATGAATGGTGTCAGGTAAACAAGCGCAATAAAGCTGCCGACAATATCTGCTCCGATTTTTCCTGAAAAACCCTTTCCTCCAGTCGTTGTATCGGTAGCATATATTAATAATATTCCTACCATCAGGTAGTAGGCAAACCTTTCCCACATTTCTGTAAAAAATAGAACATACAATGCTTTTGGGTGTTTGCCGGTTTTTGCAGGTTGATTCATACAGATTTTTTTTAATGATGATCAGAGTCCTTAAAGATAACCGCAACAAAATACAGAAATTTGGTCACCCAAAAATTTTTTCCATTTATCTTTAACGGATGTACCCCTATTCACAATGCCTTAAAATCCAGCAACAAAACCAACCATGCGAATCCTTCTATTAGGCTCCGGCGGCAGAGAACATGCCCTTGCCTGGAAAATTTCTCAAAGCCCTCTTTGTGAAAAACTTTTTATTGCCCCTGGTAATGCCGGTACTGCCAATTGCGGTACTAATCTTGCCATCAGCGTCACTGATTTTGAGGACATTAAGAATGCCTGTATCAAAGAAAAGATTGACCTTGTTATTGTAGGCCCTGAAGAACCATTAGTAAAAGGGGTAACCGATTTCCTGATCAGTGACCCTCAATTGCAACACCTGGATGTGATTGGCCCTGATAAGACTGGCGCCCAGTTGGAAGGGAGTAAAGCCTTTGCTAAAGCCTTTATGATGCGGCATCATATCCCTACTGCTGCCTACAAAGAATTTACACTGGAAAATTACCAGGAAGGGGTAGAGTATATCCAAAAACATCCGTTGCCGATCGTAATGAAAGCAGATGGGTTGGCTGCAGGTAAAGGCGTGGTGATATGTGAGAACCACCTGGAAGCCATTGCAGAATTTGACCTGATGATACAACGGGCCAAATTTGGCGAAGCCAGCAAAAAGGTTGTGATAGAGCAATACCTGGATGGAATTGAAATATCTGTTTTTGTTTTAATGGACGGTAAGAATTATGTGATATTACCGGAAGCAAAAGATTACAAGCGAATCGGAGAAGGAGATACCGGTCCTAATACGGGCGGGATGGGAGCCATCAGTCCGGTGCCATTTGCCAATGAGGCATTGATGAAGAAGATAGAAGAAAAAGTGATTAAGCCAACAGTCAATGGATTGATATCAGAAGGGTTGGAATACCGGGGCTTTATTTTTTTTGGCTTCATGATCGTAAACGACGAACCGTATATGATCGAGTATAATTGCCGGATGGGTGACCCGGAAACAGAGGTAGTGATACCCAGGCTAAAGAATGACCTTGTAGAACTGCTGGCAGCCGTCTCCGCACAGCAATTAGATAAAGTAAAAATTGAAACAGATCCAAGAACGGTTTGCACAGTGGTGGCCGTAAGTGGAGGATACCCCGGGGATTATACAAAAGGGCATGAGATAAAAGGGCTGGCTGATATAAATCCGGAAGACAGCATGCTCTTCCATATGGGCACCACTCTGCAGAATGGCAAGGCCATTACCAATGGCGGCAGAGTATTTTGCATTACCTCTTATGGTAAGTCTGTTTTTGATGCTGTAGAGATATCAAAAGAGGAAATGGAGAAAGTTTCATTCATTGGAATGGAATATCGCAGCGATATCGGCTACGAGTTTGAATAAGTATTACCGGGGAAGGTTACATTTGCACAAATACTTTGTATGGCCAGCGAGGTTCATTACCATGATTACCTGCAGTTAGATAAAATTCTCAACGCCCAATCACCCGAAAGTGATAAGAAGCATTTGCCTGCGCATGATGAAATGTTGTTTATCATCATTCACCAGGCGTATGAGCTTTGGTTTAAACAATTGCATCATGAAGCTGATTCTGTTGTTGGCATCATGGGTAAACCGGCCCTGAATGATAATTCTCCCGAATTGCAAACGGTAGTACACCGGCTTAGCCGTTGCGTTACCATTCTTCGGGTATTAGTACACCAGATTGATATCATGGAAACCATGACACCAATGGATTTTCTTGATTTCAGGGATATGCTTCGCCCGGCTTCAGGCTTTCAAAGCTGGCAGTTCAAAGAACTGGAGGCAAAGCTGGGTTTGAAATTTGATCACCGCCATGGAAAAGAATATTATACGGCCCAGTTAAGACCTGAACAGGTTGATATTATTAAGAAGGCAGAAGAAAGTCAATCACTACTGCAATTGCTGAATACCTGGCTGGAGAGAATGCCTTTCTTAAAAGAAGGAGCTGATGAAACTTTCTGGAATAGTTATAAGGAAAGTTATCAATCCAGCCTGGCGGAAGGGGAAAAAAATAATATCGCTGCTTTTGAAGAAATATTTGATAATAGCAATGGTATGGCAAGCCGTTCATTATCACCCGCGGCTTGCAGGGCCGCACTGTTTATAATGCTGTATCGTGGCTACCCGCTGCTACAGTTGCCATTTCAGTTACTCAATTGTTTACTGGAAATAGATGAGCAACTCAGTTCCTGGCGATACCGGCACATGAATATGGTACACCGCATGATCGGCACACGTATCGGCACGGGAGGCAGTACTGGTAAAGATTACCTAAAAGCCGCCGCTGATAAGCATTATATCTTCCGGGAAATAGCACAGCTTAATAGTTTTTTGATTGAAAGGAGAAAACTACCTGTATTGCCTGCTCCTATAGAAAGTTTGCTTGGATTTGTAGCATCCTGAAACAGGAAAAGCTGCTATAATGCAGCCTTTCCCCTTTTTGCTGATAACAACCCTCTTTGTTAGAAAGTATACCGTACACCAAGTCCACCCCAGCTACCTACAAAACCACGGTTATCTCCAAATTCAAAAGAAGGTTGCCAGTCAAGTGATATATTTATAGGAGCACCTTTGAATTTATAATCTAAGCCAAGTACACCGTCCACACCAACAAAGGCACCGTCTCCATTTTTAGAATTGTAAAAACCAACGTGGGCTCCCGGACCGATATACCATTGCAAGCCTGTAGCACCAGAAATAGGCCCATGTATCTCATAAAGGCCGGTTATCCTTGTACCCTGGTTCCAGAAATAGCCGATCAGTTCCAAAGCATTATTCCCATTCACAAATTGCTTAAAGGAGATACCACCACCGTCCCATACTTTTACTCCAAGGGCTGTGCGATAAGAGGAGCCGTTTGAGGTTTTGCTTTGCGCCTGGGAAACAGTTGCGATAAACAGTACAATAATAACTACAGAAAGTCTTCTCATAATTTTTCTTTTAGGTGAAATAAGTAATTGCAAATCCCCTCTTGCTATTACTGTGCCAAAAGAAAAAAGTATCCCAATTTTCTTTAGAGTAAAACTAATTGTCTTTGATTTTCAGTAGAAAATAAATAGAAACTACAATGGCAATAAAAGATGTGATAATAAAAGTGCTGGCACTGCCGGCAAGGGTCCATATCGTTCCGGCAATGATACTGGCAAAAAGTGTACAAATACTTTCACCGCTGGTGTAAAAACCAATAGCCGTGGCAGTGTTTTGCTGGTGTGCTATATTAGTGATCCATGCTTTGATGACACCTTCTGTAGCAGCAGCATATAACCCGTACAGAGAAAAAAGAAGAAATATGGCAGAAACAGAAGGATGGAAAGCAAAACCACCATATACTATGCCAAAGAGAAAAAAGCCGAACACAATGATATTTCTGAATCCCAGCCGATCTGCCAGTATACCCATTGGATAAGAGGCAGCTGCATAAATGAGATTATAGAAAATATAGGCGGCGATAGTAATAGTATCTGCATTGAATGTGGCGCCAAATATGGTAAGAGTTTGTTCCCCGATCGTTTCTTTTGTTATCAGCAACAGGAAAACATCTGAACTGTTGAACAAGGCAAAAAGTAATAAACCAGGAACTATTTTTCTGAAACCCGGGCTGGCTATTTTCCAGTAACCAAAAAAAGAAAAGAAATTTCCTTTTTTCAAGGAAGAAGCCGGTTGTTTTTTTTCTTTCAGCAAAAAGATAAGCAGGATAGAAAGTATGCCAGGGATAAAAGCAATGAAAAAAAGCGTTTTGTACTGGCCGGGATAAAAGAATAAAAAGACTAAAGCAATGACGGGGCCTATGGCAGCACCAACTGTATCCATACTGCGATGAAACCCAAATACTCTTGCTTTGGTTGCAGGTGTGGCTTCCTGCGAAAGCAATGCATCTCTTGCGGCCGTACGAACTCCTTTGCCTAACCGGTCAACTGAGCGTACAAAAAAGATCCAGATAGTGTTATTAAAAACAGCGATCAGCGGTTTCGAAATAGCACTGAGCAAATACCCCAATTTTACAAACGGTAATCTTACTCCTTTCTCATCACTTAGTTTGCCAAAATAGCCTTTGCTAATACCGGCAGTAAAGTTTACCACGCCTTCCAGTATGCCAATAGCAAGAACAGAAAAACCGATCTCTTTCAAATAAACAGGAATAACAGGATACAGCATTTCACTTGCTACGTCAGCAAGCAAACTCACCATAGAAAGAATGAATACTGTTCTTGTAATGATTCTCATGCAATGAAGATAAATAAATCACTTATGCCTTTATTAATACCTGTGCGATAATACTTGCAGGGCGTTGAGGAGTATGCAATGAGCATACTTGTGGCAGATAGAAGACCAGTCGGGTAAGTATTTTATCCCCTCTATAAGTACCCGGAAAGAGTTTA
>CALSAT010000223.1:0-6539 GCA_943372905.1 Bacteroides fragilis
GGTTGATTTTTTTATACTCAATGACAGGATACCGATGAAGGAGGGGGAATGCTGGTACCTGAACCTGTCGCTTGTACACCGGGTAACAAACGGAGGCATCACCGACAGGATACACCTGGTAGTGGATTGCCTGGTGAACGACTGGATAAAGGGATTGTTTAGCAGTGATGTGCGTATTAAAAAAGAGATTGATGAGACTGCCGCCAGGCGACCCGTTTCGGCAGAAGAAAAACAAATGATAATACAACAACTCAGATCGATGAATACAACTATGGGAAATGAGTTGGCTGACAAAATGGAAGCTGAACTATGATGACTGATACAATTGAAGTAAAAAAAATGCTGGCTTTCCTGGAAGAGATTGGCATTCCGGTGACATACAGGGAAATTGATAGCGAATGTTTTTTACCTGGCCTCCTGATCGAGAATGGAACGATCATCATTGATGAAAATAAGCTGAAATATCCTGGTGATATTTTGCATGAAGCAGCTCATATTGCAGTAGTGCCGGCTGCTGACAGGCCAATGCTGGATGGAAAAGAAATTGGCAAACGGAAAGACAATGCTGCAGAAGAAATGATGGCGATTGCGTGGAGTTATGCTGCTGCTGTTTATACAGGCATAGATCCTTATCTCGTTTTTCATGATGAGGGCTACCAGGGCGGAGGAAAAGAGATCGCAGATAATTTTGCTGCGGGAAGATATTTCGGGGTGCCGATGTTGCAATGGGTGGGCATGGCAGCTGATGAAACAAAGTCCCGGGAAATAGGTGTTAACACCTATCCTCATATAATTTCGTGGTTGCGAAATTGATTTGATGTTAATATATTATTACTTACAAAATATTGTTTGAGATATCTATAAATATATTAACTTCAACGCATTAACCATCTCTTCAAACCTTTAAACACTTTTTTATGGAAGGAACCATCGCTGAAATAAGAATGTTTGCCGGCACTTTCAATCCACGTACTTGGCTGTTTTGCAACGGCCAGACAATGTCAATTGCACAAAACACCGCAATGTTCTCCCTTTTGGGAACCACCTATGGCGGAAATGGACAAACCACTTTCGGTATTCCCGATTTCCGCGGCCGTGTAGCTGTAGGTACAGGCACGGGACCCGGATTGCCTAATGTGCAATTGGGCCAGATAGCAGGCACACCCACTGTTACATTACTTACTACGAATATGCCTGCACATAACCATGCTATTACGGGTACAGTAACTATGGTGGCTAACTCGGGCACAGACGGACAAACCGATGACCCTAACGGCCGCCGTTTATCAGGGGCTACAATTTATACTAATGCCACCAGCGAACCAGCCACCATGGCTGCGCTTCAAACCAATCTTACGGTCGGTGTAAACGGTGGTAGTCAGCCATTCAGCATTATGCCGCCTTACCTGGGTATGAATTATATCATCTGTCAGTTTGGTATATTCCCTTCCAGGAACTAATACCTTCCAAAACATTATTTAATCATTAAAATTATTTTACCATGGAAGGAACATTAGCAGAAATAAGAATGTTTGCAGGCAATTTTGCTCCCAGAGGCTGGCAGTTTTGTGGTGGTCAGCTGCTTTCTATTTCACAATGGACGGCGGTATTTGCATTAGTGGGCACTACTTATGGTGGTGATGGGCAAGTCACATTTGGCATTCCTGATTTGAGAGGCCGGGTTGCCGTAGGTGCGCAGTTTAGCCAGGGCCCCGGATTACCCGCTTATCAATTGGGTGAAATGGCAGGGACACCAACCACCACTCTTATACTGACCAATCTGCCTTTTCATAACCATACTATAACGGGTACAGTAAATATGGTTGCTAATTCAGGAACTGACGGACAAACCGATGATCCCAACGGCCGTCGTTTATCCGGGGCATCTATTTATACCAATGCCACCAACGAACCGGCCAATATGGCGCCTTGTGTATCAACACTGGCTACTGCTTTTGCAGGGAATAATCAGCCGTTCAATAGTATGCCTCCCTATCTCGGTATG
Organism: Bacteroides fragilis; assembly: GCA_943372905.1. GTDB lineage: Bacteria > Bacteroidota > Bacteroidia > Chitinophagales > Chitinophagaceae > JJ008. The sequence continues at coordinate 2,006 of CALSAT010000223.1, forward strand.
AATTATATTTTCTGTGTAGAAGGAATATTTCCTTCAAGAAACTAAAGACAGGATACAAAATATCGATCTGAATAATCCCTCTTCTCCATTGTGAGAAAGAGGGATTATCTTTATACCAATTTATATAACCATTACTAATATTTACATTACTCATGCTTCGAATTGGCGTACTGCTGCCCAGGTCCACCCTTTTTCCTGCTCTTGGTCTGGATATATTAAATGGAATTAAATGCTGCTTGAAATACTATGGTTTGTCAGATAATATTAAATTACTAACTGATAATATCGGGTTCGGTATAGAAGAGGCAGAAATTTATTCTAAGGCAGAAAAATTTCTGCTGCAGGATGATGCAGATATTGTAATTGTAGTCGCAGATCTCAATATTACAGAATTGCTTGAGCCTTTGTTTACCACCAGTAATAAGATAATGCTGATGGTGAATATGGGTGCTGGTATACCTGATAAATGGCAGACTGCACCCACAACAATCGTGCACTCACTTAACCTGAGCTTTCACACCCGCCTTACGGGCAAACTGGCAGCCGCTGAAAATGAAAACAAGAAAGGAGCTTATACATTATCGTATTATGATGCAGGCTACCGACATGCTTATTCTATGATCAACAGTCACCAGCAAAATGGTGGCGAACCTATGTATACCCATGTCACCCATTTAAGGGCCGAACAATTTACTCTCGCCCCTTTAGAGGAGTTTCTTACAATGCATGAAGAGGTAAAGACCTTGCTATGCCTTTTCACGGCTGAAATGGCAGACCAGTTCTATCCTGCAATTGTACCAATCCGGGAAAAACTGCAGCTGAATTTATATGCTTCACCCATGCTATTGGAAGCTTATCCGCATACTACCAATGACCAAGAGGTGACCGCACCTCCTCTTAAAGGCTATACCTGTTGGCTGCCAGAGCTGGATAACCCGGAAAACACGTTGTATAAAACAAATTTTAAAAAAACTACCAATAAAGAAGCAACACTCTTTGGAATGCTGGGTTGGGAAACAGGATTGATTTTAAAAGAAATCCTGAATCAACACCAGCAAAATAATACCAATGCCGCAGAAGTAGTACCTGCATTGTGCAAGATCACCTTTAGCAGCCCCCGTGGTTGGATGAAAATAGACCAGGGTTCTTATCATACCTGCTCGCCTTCCTATCTGGTCTCCTGGTCGGCGAATGGAAAAACCAAAGAAGTGAATGAATTATTATCAATTGAAAATGAATGGAAGGAGTTTACTGCAGAACAATTTCCTGAAGACACCAGCTCAGGCTGGCGTAATACCTATCTCTGTATATAAAATAAAATGAGCAACGAAATTAAAGCACTGATTCTTTGTAATAACCCGGTATCAATCCCTGGAATCAGGGAATTCTTATTTTATGGTAAAGTAGGTGCTATCGCCGTTACACGCCGTAATAAAGAAATGCAGCAGATTATCCGCAGCATGATTGAAGGGACTGCTGTGGAACTGGTTATTGTAACCAAACAGAATTATGAGGAAAAACTCTTATACGCTATTAAGGGTAATAATATAAACGTGGGTTTAATGATGACCTTTCCGTTTGTACTCACCGAGGAAATATGGAAATTGCCGGAGAAGGGATTTATTAACTTCCATTATGGATTGCTGCCTCAGTGCCGCGGACCGCAACCTATACTTTGGCATTTGTTGAACAATGACAGTGAAGCAGGCGTTACCCTTCATAAAGTGGATGGAGGTATAGATACCGGCGAAATTGTAATGCAGGAAAGAACAACAATTGCCGAAACGGATACATATGGGGCATTGCAGGCGAAGCTGGGCTCTCTTGCTTCTAAACCGGCAGCCAATCTGTTGAAGATCCTCTCGTTCGGATCTTTTGTACCCTCCAGCCCGCAAGATGAAAGCAAGGCGAATTACTATGAAATGCCGGGTGTAAAAGATCTGACGATCAACTGGGAAGAGATGGAGGCAAAGAAAATCATCCGGCTTATCAATGCCTGCAATCCGTGGAATAAAGGAGCCGGTACAACTATCAATGATTGGTTTATAGGTATTACAGAAGCAGAAGTGGTTGGAGAAGCTTTTCCCGGGGAAGAAAAGGCAGGTACTATTCTTGCGTGCGACAAGGAACAGGGGTTGCTCGTAAAAACCTGCGATGGGAAAAAACTTAAGATTACGATTGTATATCTCCAGGAAGGATTTTATTCAGGATATCGGCTTTCGGCTTTCTCCATTACTCCGGGTATGATCTTTAATTAACACTGCTCTGTATTCAAAAGAATTTTTCCGAAAACATTAAGTACTTTTAATGTGTTGAAGGGCTTATTGAAACAATTAATCATCAAACTCATTCCTAATTAACCATGAAAAAGTTTAACCTTTACCTCGCCCTTGCCATTTTTTTCTTTGCAGCCAGCAACAAATCTCAAGCCCAGGTACTGAGTGCGGGAGATATCGCTTTTACTGGTTACAATTCTTCTGCAACCAATGTGGACTCCTTTTCATTTGTATTGCTGGTTAACATACCTGCTGGCACACAAATAAGTTTTACAGATAATGCATGGCTTTCTAGTAATGCATTCCGCGTCGGAGAGCAACACATGACATGGACAGCCGGACAGGCTTTTCTTGCTGGCCGGGAGATTACTATATTTGGCACCACTTCGCCATCTCCTCTTACACCCAACTCACTTGTTGCCTTCACCAGCAATAGTGCAGGCACCTGCGCCGGAACCATGCCCAGCCTGTCAACATCAGGTGATCAGCTCATTGCTTACCAGGGTACTGTCGCCTCACCTACCATCATTTCAGCCATACATATGAATGTGTATGCAGTTACTGGAGTTGCCGATTGTGGTAATACTACCACCGCTTCATGGGATCCCCTTTGTATAGACGGGGGTACTGGAACAATTGGTAATACGAACTGGTCCACCAAGCCCCCCACACTTACCACTGGTACCAACGCAATATGGGTGGGATCATTTGACCTAACAGCTACTGAAGAGGACTGGGCCGTTTTCAATTGCACGGGTCCATTGGCCACACCTGCCCAAGTAAGAGCAGCCGTGAATAATAATGCCAACTGGTTTTCGGGAGATGGTGTCACTACACGAAGGACGAGCCCATCCCGCTGTACCTTTCTGGGTCTGGCACCACTGCCTATTAAACTGAATGGATTTTCTGCTCAATTGAATTCAGATAAAACAGTTACTGTAAAATGGAAAGTGGATGAGCAGCAGGATGTTGTAAGCTATATCGTGGAAAGAAGTACAGATGGTATTACTTACAGCCAAACTGGCGTGGTATTCCCGGCTACTAATACAGACTCTTATAGCCTTATTGACCCCAGTCCTGTGACCGGAAAAAATTACTACCGTCTCCGGATCAAGGAGATGGACGGAAAACTGACTTACAGCCAGACGGTAATTGTTAGCCTGAAGGCTGGAATCGTAGTTTCCCTATACCCGAATCCTGTTATTGACAAATTAACCATACAGCAGTTTGGTACAATTCAAAATAAAACAGCGATATTAGCAGATCAGCAGGGCAGGGTTTTACAACGAGTTACGTTAACCAGTGTCCAACAAACTGTGAACATGGAAAAATATGCTGCCGGTATTTACATGCTGAAAATGGAAGATGGTACATCATTTAAAATCGTTAAGGAATAACTGATTAAAATATAAGGTTGGCGGCCACACCCCGTCATCCTCTTTCTGAACCAAAAAACCATAACACACTCTATGCAGCGGAGAAATTTTATTTCCAACCTGGCAGTTATACTGCCAGCGGGAATGATTGCACCAAAACTATTGCTTGAAGAAACCCCATCTTACAAAAACCTGCTGAAAACCAACGTGCTGGTGCTTGGGGCGGGTAAGGCTGGTGTTTTCATAGCAAGCCATTTAAGAAATGAAAAAATTGAGACAACCGTTTTAGAACCATCTGGAGGTATTAACCAGTCATCTGTTTATAACCATACGGCAAAAAGCGGCGTCATCAAACAAAAGAGTAAGCATTCCAAAGCCAATGTGGAAGCTCTGTACAACAGGGAGTACAGCGAAGTGGAAGATATGGTAGTGCTCGATTTTGTTCCCAGTAACATCAAGAAGACCGAAGCCGGTTATGTGGTAACAAATGGCACCAACGCTTATACCGCAGAAAAACTGGTGATCGCATTGCCGGTTGAAATTGATATCGATGCTAAAAGGTTGGTGATAACGGTAACTGAAAACAAAAAGACCGTAGCGGTATCCTATAAAAGAAAGAATCAAAAGCAAAAAAACTCATCAGACTTCAGTACTATCTCTGCATCTATGATCGATGAGGAAAAGATATTGCAGTTTGTCCGTCAGCAACCGCAGGGGATACTGGCCATACTATAACCTGTAACTTACATGAGTAAGCATTTCATACAAATTCCTGGTTTACTAAAACCAGAAGAATTGATGCGCATAGAATCGCTGCTTCCATCAATAGAGTTTGTGGATGGGAGAGCTACTGCAGGCATGGCCGCTAAAGAAGTGAAGAAT
>CALSAT010000224.1:0-6504 GCA_943372905.1 Bacteroides fragilis
TGTAGTGTCTGTGGGGCCGTACATGTTCCATAACTGACCTACTTTGTCCAGAATCTTATGTGACAGTGTTAATGGAAGTGCCTCACCAGCAGCCACAACCCGTAACTGAGATTGAGCTGGCATATCATTCTCGAGTAAAAAATTCCAGAAACTTGGAGTACCCTGCATAAGCGTAGGCCCATGTTTTGCCATCAGACCAAATAAGGCTTCAGGAATGTTAGCTTCAGCACCTGATGCCAAAATTATCTGCGCTCCATAAACTAATGGTAATAAAAGCTCAGTAACCGAAATATCAAATGCCTGTGTGGTAATAGCAAGCATCTTATCTGCTTTTGTTACCTGCATCCTGTTCCTGTATCCATCAAACAGATTAAGCACTGATCTGTTTTCAATCATTGCGCCTTTTGGAAGCCCTGTAGAACCTGAAGTATATAAAACATAAATCAGGTGGCCCGGTTCTGTAACTATAGGGAGATTTACGACCTCCGTTTCAGCATCCATAATTACCTGACCGGGATTGATGCAAGTAAACCTTTCACTCCATTCTGTTCTGGCAGTAATAAGTATATCCACTCCGCTATCATCCAACACAAAAGAGATTCTGTCTTCAGGATTACTAACATCAAGCGGAACATACGCTCCCCCCGCTTTGAGAATGCCAAGTATTCCAATTACCATCCACTCATTTCGTTCCATTAATAAACCCACTAACTGGTCTGGCTTTACTTTCAGCTCATTCCGAAGCTTTACACCAAGCTTATTGGCGAGATCGTTCAATTCACTGAAGTTGTAGGTCTTTTCTTGACAAATCAAGGCTGTGGCATGGGGCGTCTCAGCCACCTGCTGTTCAAACATTTCAATAATACTGTTGGCAGCCTTTTCTTTGGATAAAGTTACCAGAGACATTGCAGGCAATTCGGTTTCATTCGCATACGGCAACTGCCATAAAGGCATCAGTGGGTAAGTAGCAACAGCATCCATAAGACTCTCAACATGCGAAAGCATTCTTACGATTCTTTCCCGATCAAATAAGTCGGTATTATATTCCACCCCTAATTGAATAAACTCTTTCCTTCTAATAAAGGAGAAGGTTATGTCAAACTTGCTCATAGAGCTTGATGTATCATAATCTGATATTACTAGTCCATTTTCATCCTGCAACTCATCTGTATTGCTCTTTGTATCTCTGTACAAAACCATTACATCAAAAAGTGAGGAGCGACTCATGTCCCGACTAAGGTTTAACTCCTCTATCAGCATATCAAAAGGATAAATACTATGTGCATAAGCATCCAAAACACGTTCTCTTATAGTACTCATCAATTGACTGAAAGGCAGAACCGGATCAATACCTGTACGTATGGCCAGGGTATTGGAGAAAAAGCCAATGAGGTCTTCAAGATCAGGATGCTCCCGGCCTGCTACAGGAAAACCAAGTATAATATCCTTTTGCCTGGTATATCTATAAATAAGCGTATTAACAATAGCTAATAAGCCTATATGAGGCGAGGCATCATTCTGCCGGCAAAAAACTTCAAACTTCCGACAAGTATCTTCATTGAATTCGCCTATTAAAACATCTCCATTATAAGATTTTATGGCAGGCCGCAACCTATCAGTTGGCAACTCCAGGATTGGTAACTCTCCCAAGAACTGATTCATCCAGAATTGCCGGTGCTGTGCAAGTTTTTCTCCACTAAGTTCCCTTTCCTGCCATGCGGCATAATCTTTATACTGCAACACAAGCGGATTGAGCGGATCCTGTGCTCCTTCTTCAAATGCAGAATACAGTTGTTGCACTTCCCTTATCAAAACAAACAAGGTCCACTCGTCTGATACAACATGATGCATATTTATTGTGAAAATAAATTCCTGCTCATCGAGCTGTACTAATTGAGAAACAACCAAGGGGCCATTTTTAAGATCAAACTGCTTTTGTGTGCATTCATTTACATATTGTGCGGCCATATCTTCATTTCCATTCCGTAAATCCTTATAATTAAATTCAAAAGGCGCTTTTTCCGCTGGCAATACCTGCTGCATTACTTCACCATCGACCTCCTGGAATACAGTTCGCAAACTCTCATGCCGTGCTACAACAGTTTTCATAGTATCGATCAATGCCTGTTGATTGAGGTTGCCTTTAATTCTGAGGCTAAGGGGAATATTATATGCAGCCCCAATTCCTTCGAATTGATCAAGGGTCCAGAGCCTTCGCTGTGCATGAGACAATGGATAAAACTCCTGTTCAGAAACCTTTGCCAAATGCTTAAATACTTCTCTTCGTGAATTTTGGATGAACCCGGCCAGGTCGGAAAGTACCGGATGAGCGAAAATATCCTTTAACTCAAGACGTACAGAATACTCTTTGAATATCCTGGAACTTAACTGAATTGCTTTGAGAGAGTGACCTCCTACTTCAAAGAAATTATCCATTACCCCAATTCTATCTTTCCCCAGCATCTCTTCCCAAATTTCAACCAACTGTTCTTCCAGTCTTGTTCTGGGTGCAATATATTTAGCCTGAGCCCCAGTTACTGGCTCTGGCAACGCTTTACGATCGATCTTTCCAGTAGCACTGACAGGCATTGCTTCCATTCGTATGAAATACGCCGGAATCATGTAATCAGGCAAGGCCTTGCTCAGAAATTGTCTGAATATATCAAGAGATACAATCTCTGCAGAAGTATAATAGGCAACAAGATACCAATCGTCATTTAACTGTTTTGCGAGAACCACCACTTCGATTATTGAAGAATGTCCGAGTAAGGCTTGTTCGATCTCCCCTAATTCTATCCGGTATCCCCTGATCTTTACCTGATCATCCATTCTGCCCATATATATCACCTCGCCATTCGGAAGCCTTCTGCCAATATCACCGGAGCAATAAAGACTTTCGCCTTGTTGATATGGATTATCAATAAACCGCTGGGCTGTCAGTTCCTCTCTTTTCCAGTATCCCCGACTCAAGCCCTGACCACCAACCATAATCTCGCCAGGAATTCCTATTGGAACAAGATTGCGGTTCTTATCCAATAAATACAAGCTGAGAGTAGGTATAGGAAATCCAATATTACTTACTCCGTGGGCAATCTCCTCATCTGTAATTCGCTTTATGGTTACATGCACTGTTGTCTCTGTAATTCCATACATGTTTATAAGTTCTGTTTGCGGGAAAGCGCTTTTCCATTCTCCTAAAACAGATGGGTTCAATGCCTCGCCTCCAAATATTACATAGCGAATATGAAGATCAGGTATTTCATCTGCTGACAGAACTTCGTTGATAACTCGGACAAACATCGATGGTATCTGGCAGAAGACCGTAACTTTTTCTTTCACTAATACATCTACCAGGCGTCCCACATTTTGAACGGTATCAAGTGAAAGGGCTACCAATTTGGCACCAGTTAGCCAGGCCCCGAATATTTCCCAGACTGAAAAGTCAAATGCGCAGGAGTGGAATAAGGTCCAGCTATCAGTATGACTGAAAGCAAAAGGGTTCTTATCATTAATGATCAGCCTTACCACATTCCGATGGGTGATCATCACTCCTTTCGGCCGGCCCGTAGATCCGGATGTATAAATTACATAGCAAAGATGATCGGGAAGATTAACCTTCTCCGGATTATCAGTCGGCATACCAGTTAACACATCACTCTTTTCTAAAGGATTAAAAACAGTATAGGACGTATCATCAATCAACTGATCGGTGATCAGTACTTTGACGCCTCCATCATTCAAAACGAAGTTTATCCTTTCTTCCGGGTGTGCCGGATCAACCGGGAGATATGCTGCCCCGGATTTAAGAATAGCCAGAATACCGATCAAAAGATGATCACTGCGATCCATAAGGATACCAACTAATTCTTCCGGCAGAACCTTCAATTCATTACGCAGGTAATGGGCCAGCCTGTTAGCTGATTCATTAAGCTCAGTATAGGTAAGGTATTTATCTTCGAAGGCAATAGCTATATTATTCGGATAGAGAGAAACCTGTTCTTCGAAAATATCGACCAGGGTTGCCATTTCAGGATATAAGGCCTGTGTTTGATTAAAAACAAGCAGCAACTGCTGCTTTTCTTCCGGCAGCAGGTAATCAAGAGCAGAAAGCGATGAGCCTGGATTTTGTAAACCTGCACTCAAAAGACGTTCCAGATGGTTTGCCATTTGCTCAATATGTGAACGGGAAAACAGGTCTGTATTATACTCCAACCCATAACGGATCCCTTCATCACTGTCATCAAAGAAGAAGGTCATATCAAACTTACTATTCGCTACTTCATTGCTTGCACTTTCGATATCGATGCTCCCAAGGTATTCATCCCCTGCCTGGTGTGTGCTGCTTTGGTATGCGATCATAATATCGAAAAGAGGTTGCCTGCTCATATCCCTGGGGAGAGATAGCTCATCCACTAATTTATCAAACGGATATAACTGGTGTTCAAAAGAATCCAATATATTTTCCTTTTCCAATTTTACAAGGTCTTCAAAGGTCATTTGCCCAGTAAAAGCGGATCGTATCACAAGCGTATTTACATAAAAACCTAACTGACCATCAAGATCAGGATGACTACGGCCTGCTACGGGTGTCCCAATGATGATATCTTCCTGCCCGGTATACCTGAACAATAGTGATTTAATAAGGCTGACAAGTGCCATGAAAACAGTTACCTCTTTTTGTAAACAAAATTCTCTTAGGGAACTTACCAGGTTACCCGGTAATGAACCTGAAACAATTGACCCGTTATACGTCTTTACAGGTGGACGATGAAAACTGGTAGCCAATTCCAGAACAGGTAACGAGCCTGATAATTTCTTTAACCAAAAAGCCTTGTGTGCTGATTGTTTTTCTTCCTTCAGTAATTCATTCTGCCAGGCTGCATAATCCCGGTATTGTATTGAAAGCGGCAATAGCGGATTAACAGAACCTGAAACAAATGCATTATAAAGCGTAAGCACTTCCTTTAAAATTATCTGCATCGTCCATTCATCAGAAATAATATGATGAATTGAAAAAGACAGGAGGTGTTTATCGCTGGCAGTTTGAGCCAACAATACCCTGCAAAGAGGTCCCGTGGAGAGAACAAAAGGTTCTTGTATAAACAAATTACACAACTGCGCCGCCTCTTCTTCCGGGGATTGCCTGGATCGCAGATCTTCCTTCAAAACCTGGAATCCGCACTCGTCAAACGACATTATCCGCTGGTGAGGTTCACCGTTAAACAATTCGAAAACAGTACGGAGGCTCTCGTGTCGTTGAACTAATGTAAGGAATGCTTTTTCAAGTGCGCCAACATCAAGCGGGCCGGTGAGCCAATAACGCTCAGACATATTATAGGCTATCGATATCCCCTCAAACTGATCGAGCACCCACAACCTGCGTTGTGCATATGAAAGTGCATAATACTCGCTGTCAGGTATATGTGGTATCGCTTCATACTTGTCAGCATTGGCATTCGAAATGAAAGCAGCAAGGTCTTTAATTGCCGGGTAAGTAAAAATGTCGCGGAGTTCAATTTTTACTGATAATGCTTTATATATCCTGGTAACTACTTGTATGGCTTTTAAAGAATGTCCGCCCAGTCTGAAAAAATGACTGGTGGCACTAACTTTTTCTTTATTCAGCACTTCACCATAAATATCGGCAAGTACCGCTTCAATATTATTGGCAGGTGGTTGATACGCTTCTATATCTTCATGAATAACAGCAGGCAGTTTATCTCGGTCCACCTTACCATTAGCATTTAAAGGGAAGGACGCCAGTTGATATAAAAATGCTGGCACCATGTATTCCGGCAAATGGCTATTTAAATACTTCCTGAAACTCTCTGTATCTATTTTATCTTCTGCTGTAAAATAACCCGCAAGAAGCATTTCGCTACCGGCTTGTAAAGGCACGACTATTGATTCTTTCAAGCCTTCATATTCTAGCATCATTGCTTCGATCTCTCCTGGTTCAATTCTGTAACCCCGAAGTTTCACCTGGCTATCAAGACGTCCCTGGAATTCAAGTTCACCATCTGTTCTCCACCGGGCACGGTCTCCGGTCCGGTAAAGGCGATCTGCTTCAAAAAGACCAGCAACAAATTTTTCCCTGGTCAAATCTTCTTTGTTCAAATAGCCCCTGGCCAGTCCTGCTCCACCAATACAGAGTTCTCCAAAAACGCCGACAGGTTGCAGACTTCCCGAATCATTAAGAACATATGCCGTTGTATTTGTAATAGGCTTTCCAATTGTTATTAATAAATTTTCTTGCACTTCCTTTACAGTACAACCTACTGTTGTTTCTGTGGGGCCATACTCATTATATATATGAATGTGTGGATTGAGCTGACGTAACACACCTACATGATAGGCCGTAAGCGTTTCACCACCTACAATCGTGTGGGTTATACTACACGCTTCTGGGTTGATCTCCATTTTTCCCAGCAATCCAATATGCGAAGGAGTTAATTTTACAGCCCTTAGTTTGTGATGACAAAATATCTGTCTGAGGATCATATC
>CALSAT010000225.1:0-6476 GCA_943372905.1 Bacteroides fragilis
AGGTCGCAGCTGTGCATATCCAGGTGGTTCGTCGGTTCATCCAGCATGAGGAAGTTGGCCTTGCTTACAATTACTTTGGCCAGGGCCACCCTTGCTTTTTCACCGCCACTGAGTATTTTGATCTTTTTATCTGCATCATCACCACTGAACAGGAAGCAACCGAGCAGGCCACGCAGTTCCAGTTCTGTCATCTGGCTCCCACATTCTTTCATTTCTTCAATAATGGCATTATTGATGTTCAATGCCTCCAGCTGGTGCTGAGCATAAAAACTTTCTTCCACATTATGCCCCCATTTTCTTTCGCCCTGGCTGAAGTTTTCTACACCGGCAATGATCCGGAGCAGTGTTGATTTTCCTTTACCGTTGGCACCGATCAGTGCTATTTTATCTCCCCGGTCAATCTCCACAGATGAATTCTCGATGATCACATTGTCTCCAAATGCCTTTGATACACTATGCAGCTCCACCAGTACCCGTCCTGGTGTTTTATCTACCCGGAAATTGATCCGGATATTCGGCCGTTCCAGTTCGGCATCTTCTATGCGTTCCAGCTTGTCCAGTTTCTTTAAAATGCTTTGCGCCATGGCTGCTTTGCTGGCTTTGGCCCGGAAACGTTCTACCAGCCTTTCGTTTTGCCGGATATAGTCCTGCTGGTTCTCATATGCTTTTTGCTGCATTTCTATTCGGATGGCCTTTTCTTTTTCGTAGTAATCGAAATTGCCATTATAGATATGCAATTGCTGCTGGTACACTTCCACGATCTTAGTCACCATCCGGTTCAGAAAATATTTATCATGGCTTACGATCACCACAGAACCCTGGTAATGCAGCAGGTATTTTTCCAGCCATTCGATGGAGGGAAGGTCAAGGTGGTTGGTAGGCTCATCCAATAAAAGCAGGTCCGGTTGCTGCAGGATCATTTTTGCCAGCAATACCCTCATTCTCCAGCCGCCACTGAATTCTTTGTAAGGTCGTTGCAGATCGGCATTGGAAAAGCCAAGTCCCTGCAATACCTCCTCCGTTTTGTGATGAATATTATAGCCCCCCAGTGTTTCTAATTCATGCAGGCGGTCGGTGTATTCCAATAAGGTTTTTTCATCGCCGGTTCTTTCCAGTTCCTGGCCAATCTCTTCTATCTCTTTTTCTAATTGCTGTACCCGTTCAAAAGCACTGAGAGCCACTTGCAGGATGGATTCATTGGTATCAAAACTAAGCAGGTCCTGATGCAGGTAACCGATAGAAGTGGTACGGCTTCTTTCCACCGTGCCTTTGGAGGGAAGGTATTGACCAACCAATAATTTGAGCAGGGTTGATTTGCCTGTACCATTATAGCCTATCAAACCGATTCTTTCACCGGGCTGAATATGCCAGGTAGCATCTTCCACAATAGGTCTTGCGCCAAATTCGAACGTAACATTTTGAAATCCTGCCAGCATAGTTTGCGAATGAGGCGCAAATTTAGCCATTATCAACCATTAAAAATTTGTTGAAATCATCGAAATCCTTCCAATCCTTAAATCCGTGGTTATCTTTGCGGCAAACTTATCAGTCGCTATGAATCCAAAGAAAATCGTTGACCTCCTGGGGATAGTGCTTCCCGCACTCATCATTATCCTCGGTATCATCCGTTTATTTGTACAAAAAACCAAGGGGGTGAATGGGCTTACTATGTTATTGGCCTTCCTGCTTTTATTGGTGGGACTTGTCCGGTTTTTCATTTTTGGGAGTGGCGGTGGCGGCTCCAATAATTCTGGCCCCAAACCGCCCCCGCTGGCAGTGAGTAAGCATAGCGAAGCTTTTAACCAATCGCTGGAGAACCTACTTTCTACCTATTCTGCTATGACATCAGCTTTTACAAAAGCTGATACGGCCAGCATCAACCAGGCAGGCAATATGGTAAAGATAGCGCTGGATAGTTTTAAAATAGAAGAATTAAAAGTGGATTCCCTTATTTACCAAACCGCCTTGCAGCCTTATGGAAATGCAAAGGCGGAAATTGCCTCCATCATAGCCGATCCTTCTTTGCCTGAAAAAAGAGCTTCATTGAATATTTTCTCTAACGAGCTGTTTGCCCTTATCAGCACGGCCAGGTACGACCTTGCCAAACTATATTGGCTGGAATGCAGTACTGCCTTTGGTGAAGACAAACCGGGTAACTGGCTCAGTAAGAACGAAACAGATAAAAATCCCTACGGACAGGATGATTGTACAGAATTAAAAGACAAGATCGACCATGTGCCTGCTGATACGACTAAAAAGGAAGCCCAGGACCCAACAAAAAAATAACCCGACTGTAATACCTATTATGCGAAAACTATTGGGCATTGCCCTGCTGATATTGTGTGTCTCCGGTGTAACTGCGCAAACTAATACTGAAAAGACAGGCCGTGTCACCATAAATGGTTATGTTAAAGACAGTTTATCTGGCGAATCTATCATTGGTGCTACAGTCGCAGTGAATGGCCAGTCGAAAGGGGTGATGAGCAACCAATACGGCTTCTATTCACTTACGCTTGATAAAGGCAACTACACGATCAATGTTTCGCATATTTCTTATCTCGGCAGATCCGTTACACTTAATATTGACAGCAACCATACACAAGATTTTGAGCTGGTATCAAAATCTGCTGCAATCGGCGAAGTGGTCGTCTATAGCAAACGCCGCGATGGGAATGTAAAGAATGCACAGATGGGAAAAGTGGACCTGTCCATGAACCAGATCCGTAATATTCCTGCCTTTATGGGTGAAGTGGACCTGCTGAAAGCAATACAATTGCTGCCGGGAGTAAGAAATGCCGGTGAGGGTAATGCAGGCTTCTATGTTCGCGGCGGTGGGCCCGATCAAAACCTGATTATGCTGGATGATGCCGTGGTATATAATACGGGTCACCTGTTTGGGTTCTTCTCCATCTTTAACTCAGATGCGATCAAAAATGTCTCCTTAATAAAAGGAGGGATGCCGGCGCAGTATGGCGGCCGTCTTTCTTCAGTGGTGGATGTGGCAATGAAAGATGGCAATATGAATACTTTCCAAATGGACGGAGGTATCGGGTTGATCGCTTCACGGTTTTCAATACAGGGGCCTATCAAAAAGAATAAAGCATCTTTTATCCTCTCTGCCCGCAGAACTTATATTGATGCTTTGGTGAAGCCTGCTATCAAGAAAACGAGCAGCTTTTATGGCTCCGGGTATTATTTCTATGATGTAAACGCCAAGATAAATTACCGGTTTTCAGATAAAGACCGGCTTTACCTGAGTGGTTATTTCGGCAGGGATGTGTTTGATTTTAATAACAGCAAGCGTTCTTTTAAGACCAATATTCCCTGGGGCAATGCCACCGGTACTCTCCGCTGGAACCATGTGTTCAACCGGCGTTTATTTTCTAACACCACTTTAGTATACAATGATTATAAATTTAAATTCACTGCCCAACAGGAAACATTTGAAATTGGACTTTCTTCCGGCATCCGGGATGTAACACTGAAATCAGACTTTGATTATTACCCATTGCCCAATCATAAATTGAAATTCGGCGGATTGGTAACCTATCATAAGTTTGTTCCCAACGTGGTGAGCGGCCGACAGGATTCTATCATCTTTACACCTAACAATGAAGGCAGTAAATATGCTGCTGAAACAGCCATCTACCTCCAGGATGATTGGGAGATAGGCGAGAAGTGGAAGCTTAATTACGGGTTGCGGTTCAGCAGCTTTTCCCAGATCGGCCCCTATAATTTATATACCCGTGATGCAGATGGCAACAAATTAGACAGTACCATTTATAAGAGCTTTGAGGCTGTAAAAACATACGGCGGTTTTGAACCAAGAGCTACACTCCGGTATGCCATAGATGATGAAACATCCATAAAAGCCGCAGTGACACGAAACCTGCAATATATTCACCTGGTGAGTAATGCTGGTACTACGTTGCCAACTGACCTTTGGGTGCCCAGTACATACATAGTAAAACCGCAGATCAGTTGGTTATACGCCGCTGGTTTGTTTAAGAACTTTAAAGACAATACTTACGAAACCTCGCTGGAAGTATATTACAAAGACCTGCAAAACCAGGTAGAATATAAAGAAGGCTACACTCCCTCGCTGGCTGATCCGGAAGAAGAATTTGTGTTTGGTAAAGGATGGAGCTACGGTGCAGAAATGCTGGTGAATAAATTAAAAGGCCGGATGACAGGTTGGGTGGGTTACACCCTGTCGTGGACCTGGCGGAAATTCCCTCAACTAAATGACGGCGAAAAATACCCCGTGAAGTATGACCGCCGTCACGATCTTTCCGTAGTGGCGAACTATGAAGCCTCTAAGAAATGGAAACTCGGTGCTGTATTTGTGTATGGCACAGGTAATGCCATTACTTTACCTGAGCGATTTTATGTTATAAACGGGGTGCTTACCCAAGAATACAGCAAACTGAATCAGTACCGGATGAAAGCTTACCACCGGCTCGATCTGTCAGCTACTTTAACCCCAACGCCTAAAAAGAAAAGAAAGGTGAGCAGCTACTGGGTATTCAGCATTTACAATGTGTACAGCAGGCTGAACCCTTATTTCATCTATTTTGATCAAACAGGCAGCCCCGTTAATGGTGATCTGAAGGTGGAATCAAGACAGGTGTCATTGTTCCCTGTTTTACCGGCGGTGACATGGAATTTTAAGTTTTGATTATACAACTTTTGATGTTATATGTAAGTATAACCAAGCCTGCATCATTATAAAAAGGAGTTGTATGAAAAGAATTCTTATCCTTCCATTTGTTTTTTTATCATTGATATTAGCGGCACAAACGAATTCCGATACTGCAACCAGAAAGCTGCTGTGTCCGGTCTGTAAAGAGCATAAGAATGTTATTCCCATCGTCTATGGCAAACCTACCAAGTCAACTATTGAAAAGGCCGAAAGAGGAGAATGCCGGTTAGGCGGCTGCATCGTGGGACCCAACAGCCCAAAGTATTATTGTAAAAAAGATGAGCAGGAATTTTGATGAATTCTATTGTCCTTTTACAACTGCTGGTGGTTTTTCATAAATAAATCTCACCATTGCATTCTTCTGTTCGTCGGAAGTAAGGTACAACTGGTATCGTTTTGTGCCAGCTGTCACAATCATCAATGCAGTATTAGGAGGAATGGAGCCGAGGTTTTCACCCACCATGATGACCTCCTGTTCTGTTCGTTTGAGGTCGATCTTTATATTGACAGAAACAGGTTGTGTGGTGAGCCTTTTGTTTGACACAACAGGCATCCCGTTAGCATAAACAGATATTGTATCACCATCAATTTGCCCATTATCATAAAAATCGATCCTGATATTACCAGTATCCACCTTAATTTCTTTTACCAGTTCAGCTTTTCTCCTGGTGAGGGAAGGAGGTAATTTGAGTTCGGGTTTAAAGGTGGCTTTTTCAAAACGGTTAAGCACAAGTGTACCGGGATCACAAACTGTTTTTCCATCCAAAGCTTTGCCGGAAGGCGTTGACCAGGACCCACGCAACTGTTCATCAGTGATCACATTTCCGCCGCCCCGGTGAAAAGTAAGACGATATGTTTTTATACAAGGCACACAATCTTCTTTGATCCGGAAGGTGATAATACCTATTTCCTGGATAAGCAGGAGGTTGCTGTCTTTTTTATAAGTGCCCTCAAAATTCTCCTTCACATAGTTTAGTGAGTCTGAAAAATGATAGGCTGTGCCGGTGATGCGGCTGCCAGCCACCTGCAACTGCAATTCTATATTATAGACGGGAAAACAGGCCCCCGGAGCCATTACCAATTTGCCTTTCCAGATGCCATTGATGTCCTGTGCCTGGGCAAGAACGGAAAGAAGCAAAAATGCCGGTATAAATAATTGGCGAAACATTGTAATGGAAAAATAAATGAAATTACAGCAGCAGTTAATAAAAATTACAGAAACGGCAACCGCTGTTACAAAATATCAGTACAGGCAGCTACTTCGGCCGTTGCAACCGGAACTTCACCATTGCATTTTTTTGCTCTGTTGAGCTTATCCGCACATCAAATCGTTGTCCGCCTGACTCCACAATCATTAAAGAAGTATTGGGAGGGATACGCCCAAGGTTCTCTGCTACCATTACCAGTTCATGGTCGATATTTTCATCATCCAGCTTCAGGTTTACGATAAGTGGAGATGCAGTAAGTCGCTTGGCAGACAAAACAAGTTTATTATCATAGTACACAGAGATCGTATCATCATCAATCTCCCCGTTGTCAAACAGCTTGATGGTGACATCAGTGCTGGGGACGGTTAATACTTTTATTAGTTCATTACTCCTGTTTTTAAGAACCGCCGGCTTTGGAATGGCTACTGGTGGTGTAACTTTTGTGACAGGAGTATTGATCTTCGTTTTAATGGAATCTATTTTTGTCTTTGTTACAGGATTGGTCGTTGGCTTGATGACTGGCTTGTTTGTTACCGGTGGTTTTGTTGTTACTACCGGTTTTTTGT
>CALSAT010000226.1:0-6473 GCA_943372905.1 Bacteroides fragilis
GATAGCGTTGTAGTGAAAACATGAAGAGCTAATTAGGATTATGCTGGTACCAGGTAATTTATTCTTAAAAGAGAATAAAGGAACTACTCACTCCACCACATTAAATATCCTTTTTGTACTTAATATCGAACCAGTGCACATGCCTTCAGCTATCAATGCCAGCCTGCCTTTCAGATCATTGGTATAAAACCATAGTGAAGCTTCTCCTTTTTCATCCGTTTGTATAAGAGGATTCCAGTATAATGTTGTAGACGTTTCAGGAAAAAACGGATTATGCTTTTCATAATCAGCTACATAAAATTCTTTACTGTAATACCTGCCCTTTAACTGGTACACAACCGTATCGACACTCATCTTTACCTCCGGTAATATAAAAGCGCCCCCGTTCCAACACTGGTAATAAACGAACCTGATCGGGCCACAGTCAGTCAAAAAAAAGTATGGCTGACCAGTCTGAGGCTTCTTACCACTGGTATGTATCTGGCAATTGAGAAAATTTTCCATGCATACATAATCCTCGCATTCTGCTTGTCCCTTGGTTATAGCTCTTTGGAATGTCTTCAATGCTTGCTCCGTTTTTTTCCTATTTATGGAGGAGACCGTAACCGGGGCCAGCATTTTTACAAATGGGGTGGCCACTTCCTCAGGATTATATCTCAGCCGGTGAGGGACCGGATAATCAGCAGCTGCCAGTTGTTGCTGTAATTCATCATTATCGTTTACTAACAAGATAGTGTAATCAGACTGGTGTTTGGCGCTTACCGCCAGTGTCAGCCTCCAGTCCGGCTCTGTAGTAAGCATCGTTCTGTCCATTTCAAAATAGCCTGACGAATCAGTAGTAAAGGTCAACAGGTTGCCTGGTGTCAACAGGATTACTTCTACCGGTTGCTGGGGTTTAGTGCCTTTATAAAAAACCTGCCCCCGTTGCACCAGCGAATAAGGCGAGGCCTTTTTTCGGGTTGATAAACTGTCCATCGATAGCCACTTATATCTCGTCCAGCATTGCGTCAGTAAAAACCGTTCCAAGCGGTTTTTCCGATATTGAAAATAATCAGGCTTGGTATCATACAGCCCCGCTGCTTTATAATTATTCAGGTAGC
Source organism: Bacteroides fragilis (assembly GCA_943372905.1). GTDB lineage: Bacteria > Bacteroidota > Bacteroidia > Chitinophagales > Chitinophagaceae > JJ008. The sequence goes on from CALSAT010000226.1 coordinate 1,101, forward strand.
TGAAGGGAACAATATCCTGGAAACGGCTGGTATCGATCCGGTTGTTTAGCACACAGGCCAGAGACACAATGGCCTTCAGGGGATTTCCTTGACCATCAGTTGCCTTCAGTTTCACTTTCACCTTTGACCGGTTATGATACACGGCGGAATCCAGTTCAATTCTCAGATCGGGTTTGAAAGCCGGTTCTCTAAAAACACTTCGCTCTGTCACTGGCTTTGCTGCCTCATCAAAAAGAGTAATAGTAGCAAGTCCTTCTGGCAACATATCTGCGGGGAATGACATCATTTTTTCATTGTTCTTCAGCAAAATCTTATCAAAATAATATTGCTTCTTATAATCATGTATCATCACATACAACGTTGAATTGTCCCGGGTGCTTCGGATATTCAAACGCAGGCTATCTTCCACCACACCCCGGTCCACATATATTGAATACCCCTGTTTCTGTATCGGCGGAAAGTTATTCTCTGCTATCAACAGGCTATCGGTAAGTAAGGCCAGGGAATATATTTCACCATGTCTTGCAGTTATCTGAATAGTACCGGCTCCGGAACTATCTGTATTTATTGTGCCAACTACCTGATTGTTCTTTAGCAAATTTAATTTCATGCCAAGCGGCTGGTTATACAGATCCTTTACCTCGTAAGCCAGCCGGGTAGAAATCCCCGCTACCAATTCCCCTCCTTCCGGATACCAGCGAACCTGTAGATATTTACCGGGTAGTATTAATTCGTTTCGCAATTGCAAGCTCTCATCCTTTTGTCGAATATTAGTATGCAACACAAGCTTACTGCCGGCTGCTTTTTTCAGTGCCACTTTTTTTAATACTAACTCTCCCTTTTCATTCGTCTTTGTTTTTTCAATAGCCAGTAGTTCACCAGCGGCCGTCAGTCGGTACGACACCTCCATATTAGGAATAAGCTGGCCCATTTCGCTTTTTATTTTACAAACAATGGAGACACTATCGTTCTTGTAAATATTAGCCTTAGCTTCATTTTGTATAGTAAATGTGTGGATGGCTGAACGAAGTACGATTGCCTGGTCAAACAAGGCAGAGGTTTGCTCACCGGGCAGTGTATTAGTATAGGCTACCAGATGATAAGTGCCTGCAGGAAAAGAATCGGGAAGAAAAATATACCCGGCGCCAAGACCCGATTGCAATACAAATTTTTCGGACGCCACTACTTGTTTAGTTTCCGGGTTATGTAATTGCACATATAGTGTGTGATGTTCTTCGGGTTTGAAAGGTGACCGTACCATATATGCTGCAAACCAAATATTCTCCCCGGGATCATAAATGGTTTTGTCAAGGTGCAGGTATAGCTCAGCCGCAGAATGCCCGGTGGCAATTCGTTGCCAGCTACTTTCAATGGCGCGGCTGGCGTCAACTACAAAACCTGCTTGTTCATTCAGCAGGCGCTGCTCATCTGCGCTGGGTTCATAATCCCAGGGAAGATCATATGCCAGCCTGTTGCCAGCCAGGTAGCCTTCCATAAATAACGATTTGTTCTCCTCGATGTATCCATTTTGATGGATGGCTAACCGGCTTCCGCCAAGTAAGTAAAGCAGTGTATATTTTTCGCGGCCACCAGCAGGTTTCAAAAAATCATACCTGCTGTGCAGAGAAGAACCAGGCTCCTTAATCCTGGCCCACTTTTTTAATACATTATCAGGCAAGATACTACCTGTTGTCTCTTTGTAAACCAGCAACAAGCTGTCTCTTCCGACAAGGAATGAAGTAGTAGATTGCCCCGGCACCCATCTGGTATTAAAATGAATGGGTAACGAATCCTCGAAGAAATAACCTGGTTGTTCCAGCACCTCTTTATAATACTGAGCACTATCACGCCCAAAAAAGGTAAGGTCGATCTTGTTACCAGTTTCTTTTAAATAAGACCCGTTATTTTCAGCCAGCGTTTTTAAAAGCATCCTTTCCACCCGTCCTTTCTCTGAATTAAAAGCGCCTTTGTATTGATACAAATGAAAACCCTCTTCTTCCAGTTTCTTACTATACAGAGCCCTTGCAAAATGCATTCTCGAACCCCGGAATGCCCGCAATCGGTTGGCAGCGATCATATTTTGTATAGTCTTGTCTTGTTGATCTGCCAATTCAAAATATGCAGACATTACGTATAACATTGCGCCCTGTTCAAACGAATACACAAGCGAGTCCAGATCTATATGCAACACATAACCGAGCATTTTATTATCCACCAGCAAGGGCTTGCGGGCACGGGCCTTCAATATCATCCTCTTTTTATCATACTCAAAACGTACGTCCTCAGGGTTTAGAAGTTGGCATTCCTTCTTCATGTTTTCGCCAATAAGGATAGTAGTAAAAAGGTCGCCCCATCTGTCCCAGTTGTGTTTGGTTTTTGTATCCAGCACCACATTTTCCAACGATACACTCTTCCGCAGTAATTTCACCACCAGGGTATCCCCGGAATTACCCACTTCAACCTTTGCCTTCTCATACCCCATATGTGCCACAATGATCGATGCCTTCGGAGAAACACCGCTCAGGCGGAAGAAGCCCCTCGAATCCGACACCGTACTAAGTTGTGTCTGGTCGGCATATACCGTGGCGCCACTCACCGGTTCATTAGTCGCCCCATCCAGCAACTTGCCGTTTACCCTAAGTTGTGCAATTCCTGCTAAAGGAGCCAAACAAATAGCTACTAAAACAATAAGCATTACTGGGAAAAAGCAGGTTCCTTTTTTGAAGTGTTCCATCTGATAATTTACCATATTACTTTCGGCAAATACCTATTAAATATAACACATTTTAAGCTCAGGTTTTTGCTTTGCGGTAGACCCATTACTTCTTTTCCTCCCACTCTCTTTTAACCTCTTAGCCTATCTTTGCCACATGCAATTCTCTTCCTCTCTATTGGAAAATGCGGTCAATGAATTTGCCAAACTTCCCGGTATTGGTAAAAAGACAGCCCTGCGTTTGGTATTGCATTTATTAAAACAGGATGCCAAAGAGGTAGGTCATTTCAGCGAGGTTGTTGCCCGTATGCGGAGTGAGATAAAGTTCTGCCGCCGTTGTCATAATGTAGCCGATGGTGATGTATGCTCCATCTGTGCCAATTCGCAACGCAAGCAGGAGATCATCTGTGTGGTGGAAAGTATCCGCGATGTTATCGCTATCGAAAGCACTCAGCAGTTTAACGGTACTTACCATGTGTTGGGTGGTGTCATCTCTCCTCTCGATGGCATTGGCCCCGACCAGTTGAACATCGAAGCCCTTTTGCAACGCATAGAAAAAGAACATACCGAAGAACTCATTTTTGCCCTCAACCCTAATATCCAGGGTGATACTACTATTTATTACATACAAAAAAAGCTCTCCAATACTCCACCGGTCCGCATCACCACCATTGCCCGCGGCATTGCCTTCGGCGGTGAACTGGAATACGCCGATGAAATGACACTGGCCCGGAGCCTTCAAAACCGCCTCCCGGTAGAAAGTTATGTATCAGGGAGATAGTCCATTCTTCTACTAAACAAATCTACCCGGTAACCACCTGATCTGTTAACTAAGAGCCCCCTTGTTTATTATCGATTTATAACTTAGCTTTGCTCCATATCACAGGCGGATTTGTTTATTGTTCGGCCTGTTTAAAAACTGAACTAATAAACGTCAACGAAACTCCACTTTCGGTTTCCCAGCGTTTATAATTCAGTATAATTTTTTTTGCCCGGCGATATTAACACGGATGATCGTCCCTTGCGACGCTCCGTTCATCCTCCGGTAATTCTGTTCAGCAATTGGGCCGATGCTAATAGCTGACCGCTAAAAGGTTAATTTATGAGCAACATCAGACAAGAACTGGAAAAACGTATCCTAATCATCGATGGTGCCATGGGCACTATGATACAACGTTACAAACTCACCGAAACTGATTACCGCGGCGAACGTTTCAAAGATTGGCATTGCGATGTAAAAGGAAATAACGACCTGCTCAACATTACACAGCCACAGATCATCACCGCCATTCACAAAGAATACCTTGAAGCCGGTGCCGACATCATTGAGACCAATACTTTCAGCAGTACCACCATCGCTATGGCCGATTATGAAATGCAGTCACTGGCCTACGAACTGAATGTGGCCGCTGCTAAATGTGCCAGAAAAGCAATAGACGAATTCACAGAGTCTTCGAAAGCCTCCCCAAAAGGAGCAGGTTTCGATACCCCGAAATATATAGCCGGTGCAATTGGCCCTTTAAATAAAACATTGTCTTTATCACCCGATGTAAACAATCCCGGCTTCCGGGCCGTTACATTTGATGAAGTGGTAACTGCTTACTACGAACAGGTAAAGGGCTTAATAGATGGCGGGGTTGACATCTTATTGATCGAAACCATTTTCGATACCCTGAATGCCAAGGCAGCCATCTATGCCATTAAGAAATATTTCAGAGATACTAAAAAAACGGCATTGCCCATCATGATCAGCGGCACCATTACTGATGCATCTGGCAGAACGCTGAGCGGGCAAACACTTGAAGCGTTCTACAATTCGGTGATGCATGCCAAGCCATTAAGTATTGGGCTCAACTGTGCCCTCGGCGCCAAAGAAATGCGGCCGCATATAGAAGAATTATCTCAAATAGCCAGTTGTTATGTGTCCGCTTATCCCAATGCCGGTCTGCCTAATGCGATGGGTGAATACGATGAAAATCCTGAAGACACTGGTCACTACCTGGAAGACTGGGCTAAAGAAGGCTGGGTAAATATAGTAGGTGGCTGCTGCGGCACCACACCAGATCATATCCGCCACATTGCACAGGAAGTAAGGGGACTGAAGCCAAGACAATTACCCATCATGGAAAAAGAGTTAGCATGACAACAGCCCAACTTCTTATAATCATATCCATTCTTATATTAGTAGTAAATAACTTTTCCTATCTCAGGAAGTTATTGGTAAAAAAGAATTCATAGATGCAAGACTCCATCATTATCAAACCTTATTTAAGGTTAGCCGGTTTAGAGCCATTGATCATTCGCCCGGAAACGAATTTTGTGAACGTAGGGGAACGTACCAATGTAACAGGTTCCAAAAAATTTGCCCGCCTTATTAAAGAAAATAAATACGAAGAGGCCCTCAGCGTGGCACGGCAGCAGGTGGAGAACGGCGCCCAGGTGCTGGATGTAAATATGGATGATGCCCTGCTGGATGGGGTGCTCGCCATGACAACCTTTCTGAACCTGGTACAAAGCGAACCCGATATTGCCAGGATTCCTATTATGATCGACTCGTCCAAGTTTGAGATCATTGAAGCCGGCTTGAAATGCGTACAAGGAAAATGTATAGTTAATTCCATCTCCATGAAAGAAGGCGAGGCCAAATTCATTGAGCAGGC
>CALSAT010000227.1:0-6447 GCA_943372905.1 Bacteroides fragilis
GATTTTGATTTCAATGTTGTTATCCGTAGTATAATGTATAATGCAGCTACTCAATATCTTTCTTACCAGGCAGGTTCTGGCATTACTTTTTACAGTGATCCGGAAATGGAATGGGAGGAATGTTTGATGAAAGCCGCAGCTATCAAAAAAGTGCTGGAAGAATGAGCCGTTATGTTAATTAGTGCCACTGGCAGATTTCAGGAGCATTTCCATGCTTTCATCCAGTATCTGGTATCTTTTAGTAATAAAAGTGTTCATCTTTACAGTGGGCAACCTGAGTTCATATTTGCCATTCAGGGCAATCTGGTTATCAAAATTGGGGTTATAGCGATTAAAGATGGCTGCATCTATTTCGACATGCTTAATAATAACAGCCGAATTGAAGCGGCCGTTGACAGTATAGGCAGTTGAATTGTTCAGTTCATCTTCTTTCAGTTCAGCATTATTATTCACCAGCAGGTCTTTCATTTCTTTTTTGGTAACGGTGGTGATACCGCCTTCACCTTCAAAAATGTAATGTGTACCGATGAATTTTTTTACATGGTTCATTGATTCTACAGGCAGGTGGTACTGAATGGTCCAAAAGTCTTTGCTGCCGCCCCCTTTTCGAATCGCCTTGTCCACATTGCCGGGACCGCCATTGTAAGCAGCCAGCACCAGCAACCAATCGCCATATTTTGCATACAGGTCAGTTAATAACCTGGCGGCCGCATGAGTGCTTTTAAAGTAGTCCAGTCGTTCATCGTTCCCTCTCCTTATGCTCAGGCCATATTGTTGTGCGGCTGCCGGCATAAAAGCCCATGGCCCGCAGGCACCTGCCCAGGAGATCGCATTATATTTTAAACCGGACTCAATAACAGCCAGGTATTTCATTTCTTTCGGCACTCCGTGCTGGGTTAGCACTTCGTCCATCATATCAAAATAAGGTTTGGCCCATTCTTTCATTGCCATAAAACCTTTCTTGTTTTTGGCGATATAATTTTCCACGAAACTGATGGCCATCGGGTTTAGCCGGGCACCGGAAACCCCATCACCGCCCATTGCCGTTTGAAAAAGATTCTTAAAACCTGCTTTGGGATCATTTAAAGCAAGAGCATTTTGGGAGGTGTCTTTTTTGAGGGTAGTATCACCAAGATTTATTGGTCTTGGTTGATAATTATGCTCGATGCCGGTGGCTTTGGCCGCCTGAAGCAGCAGAAAGCCCAGGCTTCCTAAAATTGATATGTGCTTTAATTTTCTCAAACTTGTTGATTTATAATCTATTACAGACTTTTTGCCTGTAATAGCAGGTGTGAAACCTGCAGCAAAGATACTTCATCGAACCGGTTTGCCATCACCTGCAGACCAAAAGGCATCCCGTTGCTGTGACGGAAGAGGGGTACCGAAATAGCAGGGCAACCCACCAAATTAGCCATAACTGTATAAATATCAGCTAAATACATGGCAATTGGATCATCCATTTTTTCCCCGGTTTTGAATGCCGTAACAGGAGAGGTAGGCATTATAATAAAATCATAAGATTTCAGAATGTCCCTTGTTTTGTCTGACAGGAGCTGCCGTACTTTTTGGGCCCGGGTAAAATAGGCATCAAAATAACCGGCGCTTAAGACAAAAGTTCCAAGCATGATCCGGCGCTTAACTTCCTTTCCAAAACCTTCGGAACGGCTCTCTTTGTAAAATTCCGTTAGATCTATCCCTTCTTTGGCGGTGCGGTGACCATATTTTACCCCGTCAAAACGGGACAGGTTCGAGGAAGCTTCTGCCGTTGTGAGTACATAATAGGCAGGAACAATATAATCCAGCAGGTCAAACTCTACAGCAGCAACCTCGTGGCCATCCTTTTTCAACTGTTCGATCTTATGCTTAATGGAACCAGCGATCTCTTTATCAAGGCTGGGATGCCCCAGGGCTTCGTTAAAATAAGCAAAGCGGAATTTCCTGCTGGTTTGCAGCATTGAGGCGTAAGCAGGGACTTTGGTGTGTGAGACAGTACTGTCGTAGTCATCGGCCCCGGCCATTATTTCCAGCAATAAAGAAATGTCAGGGATAGTATTGCCAAAAATGCCAATCTGGTCAAACGAAGAGGCATAGGCGATCAGTCCATAACGGGATATTCTGCCATAGCTTGGTTTCAGGCCCACAATACCGCAAAAATCTGCGGGCTGGCGAACGGAGCCTCCGGTATCACTTCCCAACGATACCATACAAAGACCGGCTTGTACAGCCACTGCAGAGCCCCCTGAAGAACCTCCCGGAACCCTTGTTTCATCTAATGCGTTCAATACCTTGCCATAAGCCGAGTTTTCATTGGTGGAGCCCATGGCGAATTCGTCGCAATTCAGGTTGCCAATGATAATGGCCTCTTCTGCCAGCAATCTTTCCACGGCTGTGGCAGAATAAATAGAGGTGAAATTTTGGAGGATCTTTGATGAAGCGGAGACCTTATGGCCTTTATGACAGATCACATCTTTTAACCCGATAACAACCCCATGAAGTTTGCCTGCGGGGGCGCCTTTTTTTCTTATTTCGTCTAATAGTCTTGCTTTTTCTATGGCTTCTTCAGCATATACTTCCACAAAGGCGTTCAGGTGCAGGGTAGCATTGATCTGCTGAAGGTAATGCTCCACTGCCTGTAAGCAGGTGGCATTTCCTTCCTGCAATTGGGCATGGTATTGCTCAATAGAAGAAAACTGAAACAAAAGCAGCGGCTGTTTGGGTTAGATAAAAGGGAAGGAAATTATTCCTTTACTGAATTTTTCACATCACTGGCACTCTCTTCAATTTCTTTTTTCACATTGGTTTTCGCATCATTGAATTCCCGAACGCCTTTACCTAATCCACGCATCAGTTCGGGTATTTTGCGGCCTCCAAATAACAGCAGAACGATAACCAGGATAATAATGATCTCGTTGGTGCCCAGCATACCCAATAATGTAGGATGTATCATATTTATGAAATTAGAGGTCAAAGATAGTAAGTAGAAAAAAATAAAGGAATAATAATTGATAAAACCCGGTGAATCATAAAAAAGCCCCGACCATTGGGTTGGGGCTTTTGAAATATCTGGCGAAAATTACTTTGTTATTTCTGCTACTGCCTGACGCTTCTCACGAATCCTGGCACTCTTACCACTGCGGGTACGCTGGTAGAACAACTTAGCACGGCGTACGTGGCCTGTTTTATTTACTTCGATAGATTCGATATTAGGAGAGTAGAATGGAAAAACCCTTTCCACACCCACACCATCAGATATTTTACGAACAGTAAAGCTGGCGGTTGCGCCCTGACCTTGCTTTTTGATCACATCGCCTTTAAAAGACTGGATCCTTTCTTTATTACCTTCAATGATCTTGTAGTTAACAGTCACATTATCACCGGGTTTAAAAGCAGGAAACTCTTTCTTGCCGGTCAGTTGCTCATGTACATATGCTATAGCGTTCATAATCCTGATTTTTAGGGAGGGCAAAGGTAGGGGAAACGGTTTAAAGTTTAAAGTTTATAGCTTAAAAGTTTCTTCAGTATGAAGTTTTTAGCTTGTTAACCAATAAACCAGTTGATCAATTTCCCTATCTGGCCACATTCACCGCTCTCTTTTCACGTATCACCGTCACTTTTATCTGGCCGGGGAAGGTCATCTCCGTTTGTATCTTCTGGGCTATTTCGAAGGAAAGTTTATCAGATTCCTGGTCGGTTACTTTGTCGGCTTCCACGATAACCCTCAATTCCCGGCCTGCCTGAATGGCGTATGCCTTTTCCACGCCGGTGTAGGCCATTGCCAGGCTTTCCAGGTCTTTGATCCGCTGCAGGTATTGCTGCATGATCTCCCGCCTTGCACCGGGCCTGGCACCGCTGATAGCATCGCAGGCTTGTACAATCGGAGAAATGACATATTGCATCTCCATTTCATCGTGGTGAGCACCCACCGCATTTACCACAGCCGGGTTCTCTCCATATTTTTCCGCCAACTTAGCGCCAAGCAAAGCGTGGCTCAGTTCGCTTTCTTCATCGGGAACCTTGCCAATATCATGCAGCAGGCCGGCCCTTTTGGCCAACTTTACCTGTGCTTGCCCCATACCTAATTCTGCAGCCATTGTAGCGCAAAGGTTGGCCGTCTCCCTGCTGTGCATCAGCAGATTTTGGCCATAAGAAGAACGGAAACGCATACGGCCCACCATTCTTACCAGTTCTTTATGCAAACCGTGAATCCCTAACTCAATCGCTGTCCTTTCGCCAATCTCCATTACCTGCTCTTCTATCTGCTTCTTGGTTTTTTCCACTACTTCTTCAATACGGGCCGGATGGATACGGCCATCGGCCACCAGGCGCTGCAAACTAAGACGGGCGACCTCCCGGCGAAGCGGGTCGAAACTGGATAAAAGAATTGCTTCCGGGGTATCATCCACTATGAGGTCCACACCGGTAGCTGCTTCAATGGCGCGGATGTTACGACCCTCACGACCAATGATCTGCCCTTTTATCTCGTCACTTTCCAGGTTGAAAACAGTGATCGTGTTTTCGATAGCCTGCTCGGCGGCTGTTCTTTGTATGGTTTGTATAACGATCTTACGGGCCTCTTTACCGGCCTTCAGTTTGGCATCTTCCACAATTTCCTGCTGTAATACCAGTGCTTTGGTACGGGCTTCGTTGACCAGACTTTCAATCAGTTGTGCTTTTGCATCTTCAGCAGTAAGGTTTGATATTTTTTCCAGGCGACGAATATGTTCTTCCTGGTGTTTTTCCAGTTCGGTACGTTTGATGTTCACCAGGTCTATCTGGCGGTTCAGGTTTTCTTTAATGGCCTCATTTTCCTTTATCTGTTTGTCAAGGCTACTTTCTTTCTGGTTTATGCTCTGTTCCTTCTGGCGAACCCGGTTTTCTGTGTCGTTGATCTTTTTGTTTTTGTCAAGTATTTCCCTGTCGTGGGCGGCTTTCATTTGCACAAATTTCTCTTTGGCCTCCAGTTCTTTTTCTTTCCGGATGGTTTCAGCTCTTAATTCAGCTTCCTTGAGAATGGTTTGTGATTGCAGTTCAGCTTCTTCTACTTGTTTACGGGTATTTTTTGCAAAAATGAACTTACCCAGCAGGATGCCCAAAACAAGGGCAACTGCGCCAATGATGACGGATAATATATTCGGATCCATGAATGTTTTTGTTTAAGTGGTTCACAATGTGAATTATTTAATATAAACTTCATTACCACATCTGTCAGGATTACAGAAGTTTATGTAATCAGCGAAGATACTAAAAGGGATGTAATGACCAAGGGGGAATAGTCGGCGACCAATAGACGGGAGCGGGAATACCTCTCAGGTTCCGCCTTTTTGGCCATCAGGTCCATTTTTGTGGCTGGCTTTAGGCATTGAAGGAGCGGTGATCCGGGCCTATTTTTTTGCCTGTTGCCCCAACTGGTCATCCAGCAGCTTTTCCAGCCCGGTCAGTTGTTCTGAGAGGTTGTCTTTTAAAATTCCGGCAGCAGCCCCGGCATGTTGCTCAGTGGCGTACCAGATCAGGACCATGGCAATGTAGTCCTGCATATCCTTTCCTGCAAACATGGTTTTAAATTCCACGACCTTATCATTGATCGTCTTCAGGGTCCTGCGCACCACTTCTTCATCTTCCGGGTTGATCTTGATCCGGTAAGTACGGTCACCGATGACGGCCGAGATCGCAATTAATTCACTCATTTTGTTGGAATTTTCGTAATCTATTTATTACATTAGCTGCCGGAAAAAAATCAGTACTCTCTTGAAAGCGAAATGGTATAAGGTCACAAGGGTGAAACGATAACAACCAAAACGGTTTCTGATATGTTCGCTAAAGTTAAGTCATCAACTTTTATTGATGCATTACAACTTCAACTCACAACGCCCAAAGGTAGCTGCCTCCGTGGTATTTTAAAAGACGATAAGGGAAGTATTTGCCGCACCCTTGAAAGGGACATTGCCTCCAATCCTGAAGAATTGACCTGGACAGGCCTCAATGATCTGCCTTATGGAAGATATACCCTGGAGCTTTCACAAGGAGTTGATGAAATGAAAATGAATTTAGTGAAAAGAGTGTAAGTATTGTTTGCAAGTTTTATTGTTAACTGGTTCACCAGTTGTTTACTGTACGCAACTTCTCATTAAATGAACATACCCTGCAGTACTATTGACTTCCAACTATTCTTCCAACAACGCAATACACCTCTCTATTTCTTTTAAATAACCATTAATCCTTTTCTCGAACTCTTTCTTATCGGCCGGACTCATTTCCCCGGCGTTTAATTTCAGAATGCTAACCTGTTGTTTCAGTTCGTCAGTGTTTTTTTGCTGAGCAGTAATTTTTTGGCGGGCTATTTCAAGGTCTTCTTTAAGCTGACTATTCTCTTTTTGCAAAGCAGCATATTGCTTCAGCAATTGCTGAAGTTTTTCCTGTATTCGTTTCAGATGTTGTTCCGTGGTGCTC